>ONWI01000070.1 GCA_900321515.1 uncultured Eubacteriales bacterium
AGGTGGACAGAATCAGCCGTTCCCTCCAGGATTTTGTCGGCATATACAGCGAGTTTGAAAAATACGGAGTAGAATTCGTATCCTGCAACGAGCAGTTCGACACGTCCAACGCGATGGGAAAAGCGACGCTACAGATCATCATGGTCTTTGCGGAGCTGGAGCGCAGCATGATTCAGAAACGAGTTCACGACAACTTTTACGAGCGCGGCAAAAAAGGTCTGTTTCTGGCGGGAGTCGCCCCGTTCGGCTTCCAAAAGGTTCCCGTCACAATCGACGGAATACATACCCACAAGCTGAAAGCGGATAACGCACAGATCGAAACCGTCAGAATGATCTATGCGGAATATTTAATATCGGGAAGTTTAGGCGCAGTCGTCAAAAAGGTGAATGCCACCGGTATTTCCACCAACAGGGGAAAGAAATTTTCCTCTGTGACGATTGCGCGGCTTCTCCGGAATCCGGTTTACGTCAGGGCGGACGCGGATGTCTATCTGTATCTGAAATCCAAAGGAGCTTCCATGAACCAGCCGATAGAGGATTATATCGGCGTGTATGGATGTACCCTCTACGGGGAGAGAAAAACCAAAACTACGCAGAAGTTCACGGATTTATCCGGTGATTCCGTCCAGATGAATCTCCACGAAGGCGTGATCAATGCAAGCGAATGGTTAGCCGTCCAGTATGAGCTTGACAAAAATAAGCCCCTTACCAACAGCGGCAAGGGGACGAACACATGGCTCACAGGACTTACGAAATGCGGATTCTGCGGCTTGGGAATATCAGTGGTCGGGGGACAGAAAAACGGTAAACGCTACATCAATTGCGGCGGTCGAAAAGCAAAACACTGTTACGAACGCACGGCACATCTCACTTTTGACGACATTGAGCTCGTGGTCAAAGACCGCCTGCTCCGGCATTTGGAAGAGTTCGCCTTCTCGGAACTCTTGCAGAGAGACACCGTTAATCCTAAAGAGAACGAATACAAAATCCGACTTGCCAAAATCGAAGAGGAAATGCAGGGTCTGTTAAATCAGGTGGCAAAAGCGGGCGAAACCCTGTTACAATACATAGGAAAAAGGGTCGAAGCACTGGATGCGGAGAAGAGAGAATTGCAAAAAGAGCTTAACGGAATCAAAGCAAAAGAAACCGAAATACCCGACACCTCCTTGATTGACAAGGCGCTTACCTCATGGGACAGCCTGACATTTGACGAAAAGAAGTCAATCGCGCACACGTTTATCGAGAAGATAATTGTCTACAATGAAAATTTAGACATCATTTACAATTAAACAAGATTATTTGCGGGCGGCACAAACGGCTTTAACGCGGTGGGAATGGCATACTGCCCCCGCAATTCCTCCGGCGTTACCCACAGAAAGTCACCGGAACGACTGTCAATTCTCACCCGATAACCTTTCATGAGCCAGTTGAGATGAGTAAAAGTGTGTTTTGCGTCTTTGATATAGGTCACTTCCAGCGCGAACATCCCCCATGCTTCCACTTCCTTCCGGATATCCTCTTCCGTGAGAAAACCTTCCACGTTTGGGAACTGATACATGCCCGCAAGCAATCCCTTGTCCGGGCGTTTTTCGACAGCAACACTGCCGTCCTCCGTGGTCAGCAGAAGTACCGTCCGCCGCTCCTGTCTGCGATTCACCTGCTTGACCCGCACCGGCAGTTCCGCCGTCAGCCCGTCCCTGTGGGCGACGCACTCTCCGCGCAGAGGACATTCTTCGCATCGTGCCGCGTCGCCCGGCAGACACACTGTTTCTCCCAGTTCCATCATTGCTTCGTTAAAAGTGCCCGCATTATCCGGAAGTATCTTTAAAAGCTGTGTCTCTGTCTTCTTTTTGACCTGGGGAAGCAGCACGTTCTCGCGGCTTCCTGTCACGCGTGCTACTATCCGCAGCACGTTCCCGTCCACGGCGGTCACTTTTTCATCAAAGCAAATGGACGCGATGGCTCCCGCCGTATATTCCCCTACGCCGGGCAGCTTTATCAGCGAAGCAAATGTGTTGGGAAATTTGCCATCAAAGTCGCGCATGATCTTTTCCGCCGCTTTTTTGAGATTTCTTGTGCGGCTGTAATATCCCAGACCCTCCCACAGTTTGAGAAGTCTGTCCTCCGGCACTTCGCTGAGACTTCGCACATCGGGCAGCGTTTCAATGAAGCGCACATAATATTTTTTTACTGCTTCCACGCGTGTCTGCTGGAGCATGATCTCCGACACCCATACGTGATAGGGTTCCTTATCGAGCCGCCACGGCAATTCTCTGCGATGCGTTGCATACCATGCCAGCAAGGGCTGAATGATTTTTTGTAATTGTTTTTCCATTTATTGTTCTATCCTGAAACCGTTTTTCTCGTTACCACAGAGCTTCAATGTGGTTTTTGCTCCGCTTTGCACGGGGGACGCGGAGTTTTTCATTAACAGTATAGCTCTTACCGTCGGGCATTTCAATACCGAATTCAATGGAAATATTTTCTCCGTTACCGAAATCGCCGCGTTCAAAAAAAGAGAATCGTTTCGCTGTTTCTGCTGATGGAGCTGTTATATGCGTTGCAAATGCCACCGCGCTGATCAAGCTGCCGTCAGCAGGCTCTAAAGAAAAAAATTCTGTTTTATCTATAGAAAAGCAAGAAGGCGTCTTCCTATCTGCTACGGGAAAACGCCTTCTTGCTTTTTAAATCAAATATTTACGTTTTCAATATTGCTTTGCAGCCGGACAGCGCGTCGGAGTAGTTCTTTTCTTTGATCTGCGCAATGGCTGATTCCGCAAGGGAATTGTGGTTATACTCTTACATTATTGAAGCGTTTTTCAATTTCCTTGTTCAAAAGGTCTTCAAAATCGGATGTGGGAAGAGGACGTGAGAAATAGTATCCCTGTACGATATCACATCCCATTTCCTTGAGCATCATCAACTCGATTTTATCTTCGACGCCTTCGGCAATGACAGGAATTTTCATTTCCTTGGCAAGATCCAGGATCAGTTTTACCAGCTGCACAGCCGTATTGCTGTTGTGCATATTAATAATAAATGATCTGTCCATCTTTAATACGTCAATCGGCATGGAAGACAGCATTCCGAGTGAGGAATATCCTGTGCCGAAATCATCCAGTTCAATCTCAAATCCTTTTTTCCGAAAGCTTTCAATAATCCGAATGACCTGATCGGAATTTTCAGTGTAGGCGGATTCCGTCACCTCCAGCTTGAGGGCACTGTGATCAAGTCTGTTATCTCTAAGCAGTCCGTCAAGAGTTCTTTCAAGCGTTGGATCAAAAATATCCACTCTGGAAAGATTGACCGAAACAGGAATCGCGTGCTATGATGATGATGGCACGCCCCTCGACATCACTGTTTACGTTGAGAAGCTTACGGAGCCGGGCTACTCCCTGACTCCCTCGTCCTACACCCTCAATGGCAGCGGCTATACGGATATCCCGTGTACTTTTGACTCCCTTCAAATGGGATGGATCAACTACAACAACGATTTCATCGAGACGGATGAGATCACATTCCATATGCAGGGAGGTACGCTGACCAACGGGGATGGATACAGCATTAGCTTTGATGTGGATAATGCAGCACATACCAACCACGAATATGACGAGGTTAGCTGCGGAGGAAATTATTCATCGCCGAATGATACCGTCATCATGTCGGTCTACATCGACCCGGATGAATACGATTCCGCCATGCCGGGAACCTATACGGGCACTGTGCAATATTGGGGTATTTGGAGGAAAGACGGGACAGATACCATTGAGGACGAAATCCGCTCCATTGCCCTGACGCTGACAGTGCCGGACCCGACGCCGGTCTACACCGTCACCCTCGACCCCGGCGAGGGGCAGGGCACCCCAATCACCTTCCGCTCCTCCGATCAGGCGGAGATCCCCCACTGGCACGAGTCTTCGTCAGGTCAGTTTTATCACGAGGACGACGGCTATCTTTTCCTGAATTGGACTTCATTAGGAGGAAAGGAGTAAAGACGCCGCCTATTCCTTCTCCGCTGTAATTGACCGCGACCTGACGGCGCACTTCATACCTGCCCCTGCGCTGACAATCGGCGACAACGCGGTCACGCTCCCGGGATACCATTCCACATACTTCACCTTTACTCCGAGGGTCAGCGGTCAGTACACCTTCCGCTCTCTTGGAGACAGTAATACCTCTGCAGGACTGTATCTGAATATGAACGATAATCCACTGACATCCGATGGAAGCAGCGGCGAGGGAGACAACTTTGAGTTCAGCTGTGAACTGATAGCGAGAACGACCTATATTCTTAAAGTCTTCTCCTGGAACAATGAAACAATGGATTACACTTTGCAGATCGTTCCGCCCGAGCCGGTCGATCTCACCTATCTGGACGAACACGGCGATCAGCAGTCAGAGGAAAACTACACTGTTATCGACAGCGCGACCACAGCGTGGGAATCCGGCTGGTACGCGGCGGAAGGTGAAGTGAACCTCTCCGACCGTGTCACCGTCACCGGCGACGTGAATCTTGTCCTCAAGAACGGCGCTGTCCTGACAGCGGCAAAGGGCGTAGGCATACCCGCTGGCGCAAGCCTGACGATTTACGGTCAGACGAATACAGAAGCGGCTATGGGGCAGCTCATCGCCACATCGGACAACTACTACAGCGACGGCATCGGCCGCACAAACGGCGAGGACGGCGTGGGCGCCATCACCATCGTCGGCGGCAAAATCAACGCCACCGGCAAAAATTCCGGTGCGGGCATCGCCGGTTATGAAACCGCCATTCTGGGCGGCGTCGTTACCGCATTAGGCGGAAGCTCCGGCGGCGCGGGCATCGGCGGTGGCAATCAGAGCTATCCAAGCGCCGTCACAATTTCCGGCGGCAACGTCACCGCCACAGGCGGCATCGGAGCCGCGGGCATAGGTTGCGGCAGTTTCAGCTGGAACAGCAGCGCCTCTTCTGTGGTCACCATCACCGGCGGCAATGTCACTGCCCTTGGCACATGTGAAAACGGTGTGTACAAATGCGCCGGTATCTGCACTGGCAAACGCGGCACCGAGCGGGCGGCGATACGTCTGAATTGGACGGCTCTCACCGATTCCGTCACCCTCAACGGAACGCATGGCAATCTGGTGCTCGCCGCGCCCTTTGTGAGCGGCGGCTCTCCTGTCACCGAGGCAAGCCTGACGGATATTTCTTCCCGGATGACCATTACCCCCCTATACCGGTACGAAACACACTGTGACCTTCGTATCCGACGGCAGTACATTCGATACCATTCAGGTTGCGGAAAACAGCCCGGTTTTCCGCCCCGACGATCCGACAAAGGAAGGTCACAACTTCCTGTACTGGTACGCGGGCAACGATAATTCCGCATATGATTTCGCTTCCCCCGTCACTGGTGCTTTGACATTGACGGCGAAGTTCACACGGAATGTCTACAACGTGACTCTCGATCCCGACAACGGCGGAGAATCGGCTGTTCAGCAAGTGGAGCACGGCTCCCCTGCCACCCGTCCCGCAGACCCGGAGAAGGAGCATTACACCTTCGAGGGCTGGTATATCGGCGAAGTGGAATACCAATTCACCGAACCCGTTACCGGAGAGCTGACACTGAAAGCCAAGTGGAATCCTGCGGTCTACACGCTGACCTATGATCTGAGCGGAGGCGTCTTTACCGGCGACGCGGAGGATCTGACCGAATCATGTGAATACGGTGAAGCCGTATATCTGAAGGAAACCTGGCAGTTTTCAGGGCTTAATGCCCCGGAGGGAATGATTTTCGATTGCTTATACAGACGCGGATGACAATCCTCATGAGATTTACGGAGACCTTATCACAATAACAGCCGGATGCGATTACGATTACGCCGAAAAGGAACCGCGATAATCCGCTCGGCAACTTACAACGCAAGCACAAAGAAAGCCACGTTTATTGCCTACCTGACAGTTCCCGATAATGCTGTCATCGTGAAATCGGGACTGGTGGCCGTTTCAGGAACAAATTTTGATCCGAAGACAGTGGTTCTCACACGTGACAACGCTGATTATGTAAAATTACTGGCAGCCGCTGAGGGCAAGTGCGCCAACGTAAACTACACATGGAATAAGAGTAATGTCAATGTAGGTGATATGTGGTATGCACGTGCCTGGCTTGTCTATACACTTGACGGCGCAGAGCGTACCGTATATGGCAATCTGGTAAAATTATCAGCAACAGCATGATTCTATTTTACACTGAAAGGAGAGAAATCCCCATGAAAAAGGAATATATCCAGCCGGAAATGGAAATCACCGAGATTGATGTTGAAGATGTGATTGTAACCTCCAAAGAAGGCGTAGATGGTTATGATAATGACTAATCACTCATAACCTCTGAAAATCCCATAAATTGAACGGCAGGCGGCAGTCAAGCTGTCCTGCCGTTTGATTATTCTCAGAGCCAGCTGACGTATCTTCGCGTGTACGGATGGCGCCGCCAGATGAAACCAAAACCGCAGGCAGAAATATTATTCACATTATTTGAATCATCTCCTCCATTTTACCCTTATGACCTTTACTGACAGAAAGGACCGTATGTCTATGTACAACGGGCTGGAAGTGCGCGTGCCCTTCTGCGATTACAGAATTGCGGAATATCTCTACAG
>ONWI01000270.1 GCA_900321515.1 uncultured Eubacteriales bacterium
GTCGGAGTCTTCGTCATCCTCGTCCTCGTCGGAGTCTTCGTCATCCTCGTCCTCGTCGGAGTCTTCGTCATCCTCGTCCTCGTCGGAATCGTCGTAATCTTCGTCCTCGTCGGAGTCGTCGTCATCCTCGTCCTCGTCGGAATCGTCGTCATCCTCGTCCTTGTCGGGATCGTCGTAATCTTCGTCCTCGTCGGAATCGTCGTAATCTTCGTCCTCGTCGGAGTCGTCGTAATCTTCGTCATCCTCGTCGGAATCGTCGGAATCCTCATCCTCGTCAGAGTCTTCGTAATCTTCGTCGTCATCGTAGACTCTCGCGTAAAACGATTCGTCGGCTTCTTCAAATTCATTCGGGTATGCAGTGTCGTCTGAGCCTGAATCGTCGATGTAAAAAATATCTTCCACTGCCGGGGCTGGAATAACATCGTTATTCCCGGCGAGATCGAACAGATCCACCATGCCTTCATCATCACTCTCAGGCTGAACGGGGATTTCCCCGGAACAGTACGCCTCAGGATCACGGGCAATGTCATAGAGATCAACCGTTTCGCTGCCGGATCCGGCTTCTGCTTCTGATTCTGCTTCTGATTCTGCTTCTGCTGCCTGCATCTCGTCGATCAGTTTTTCATCGTCATTTTTCTGGTTCATCAACACAATATCTCCCTTCAGGATACTTCATACCTGGTTTTCGACATATATATTCAGTCGTTTTGAGCGGTATAATAAATGTATTATAGCACATTCAAACTTTTAAGTAAATATCTTTTGTCGAAATAAAAAACAATCAGTTGTTTGTATAAATCCCACAATGATATTGCTGATAATTTGGTTAATTGTTATTAGTGTCTGAGCTGATAACCGTAACATCGTCAACAAAACGTGAAATAGTCCACATAGCAAACCGTGCTTCTATCTCATCTCCGTTGCCGGAATTTCTGCCGAACAGCCCGGCGCGGCAGCTTAGTGAATCCGAGTCGTTGACGATAAACGTATACGAATCCCTGTATTGCCTGTAGCCGTATATGACATAACAGTGTCCGGACATCTCTTCCGGACGGTCACTGTACTGAGCCAGTACAATGCTGCCGGAATCCAAAGCCCTGATAATGTTTTCAAGCGTGGAGTCCTCCACAACGAACGGCACATCGTATGACGAAAGCCCGAAGCGAAGCTCATAGGCTGTCCATCCGAATTCTGAATCACTTGTCGCGCGCATTTTTTTGACTGTAGCGGTACTGTTCTTATCGTACCAGTGAGACGCCATAGTGGCAATAGACGGCATACAGTTGATATCGGAATATTTACCGGTGTTCCTCTGTGAGAAGAACCAGTCGTAGTCGCGATCATTGATAACCGTCAAGGTTTCAAAATCCTTATCGTTATCGTCACGGTCGCCGAAGTACTCCGCAACCTTTGCGGCGGAAATGATTATATCCTCATTAGTGTAATTGCCGTCCCACTCATAATTGGCAGAATACGCCCAATCGCTGTATCGGGTACCCATGTAGCACCTGGCGGAAGAAATTGCGTTCACCAGGGTAAGATCCTCATTTGTGCCAAACAGCGTGGAGTCTCCGTAATAATTCATAAATCCGTGTGTTACCGCTCTGCGCACCCATATGCTGTCCAGCGCGTCAGATACACGCACCAGATTATGATCCCCGTACTTCATGCTGAATACGGGACCGTCCTTGGTAATCCTGCCCAGAAACTCGGCGGCGTCCCTGCGGGTCAGGGTATCATTTTCCTTATCCATGGCGCTCAGAACCCCGTCGTAATCCAGTTCATCCAGTTCACTCCAGGAATGCTCGGTGCCTTCAACATCATGCACCCGCATCAGGGCGTGAAATGTGCGCAGCAGCTCGGAAAACTGCTTTCCGGTGACGGATTCGCTTTGCCTGCCGAAAACATCGCGTTCGATAGCAAGGAGGATTTTTTCGGCATAATTGGTCACGTTGTAGATCTGAACACTGTCCTCATATTGATAGTCAGAATCTCCGAAGTAATCCAGCAGTCCGAGAAGCATCGCCTTTTTTGTAATTGTTTCACCGTCGGTTTTGACTTCCGAAACATCTGTTTCCCTGCCTGCAAATCCCTCGTACAGCTTCAGGAATACCTCTATTGCATTCTTCTCGGTGGAATTCTCGGCTAAGGAGGCTTTGTCGAATTGAATGCCCAAGCGCTTCATGATAAGCGCGCTCTCGGCAAGTTCGGCGGAATGCAGCCACGCGGGGTCCTCCCCGCCTTCCGCCTTTACGTTGTCAAGACCGGAGATTGTCACGGATTTCAGTTCAAAAGAATCTCTGTTATCCGAGAGATACATTGTGACGCGGTATTCGGAACTTAAAAAACCCTCCTTGAGCCTGTCCATCCTGTATTCAATATGAAGTCTGCCGTCGGAATCGTCGGTAATCCGCTTCATCTGCTCCACGATATCTGAAAACTCGGTCCGGAGCTTGCTGTTGACGGAGGTGTTCTTTAAAAAGCCTTCCACCACCGGAACAGTCAGATTGTCGTTTGCCGCGGTTGTTTGAAGCGACGCTTCTTCCATAAATGCAGTGCAGGAGGAAAGCGACAATGAAACCAATAAGGCGCATATCAGGAGCATTGCCTTTATTCTCATGCCATTTGACTTCATCTTGATCAGACCCCTTTGTAATTATATTTTTAAATCAGCTGATTGGATTATGGTTTTGATTTACGATCCGCTGAAATCCCGTATCAATTCAACGGCTCGTGCGCGCAGAGCTTCGGCGGAATTTTCGAGCTTTTCATCGCAGACCTCCGAAAGCAGGGCGTTCAGCACTTTGCCGATCATCGGACCCTTTGGCGCACCTGCCGCCATCAGATCGCCGCCGGTTATTTTCAGATCGCGAAGTGTGGTGCAGGCACTTTCGGCAACAAGTTCGTCAAGAACTTCCTCGGCACGGTCGAGCAGGGAAAGTCTGTCCGCCGACGGAACCGAGGTTTGGCTCTTTGTATCTGCCCGGTTCAGGGCAATAAGCTGCCGCAGGGCTTCCTCGCCGTATTTGTTGAGCCGTCTGCGCATTATCCTGCGTTCGGGAATTATCTGTTCATCGTGACTTTTCACCAGCATAAGCACGCGTTCCACCGTTTTTTTGTCTGTGCGGATATATCTGTCAAATATCTCACGCGCCGTTTCCACGCTCTTTGCCGCGTGTCCGTAGAAATGACCTGTTCCCGTCCGGTCAATTGTGAAGCAGTCGGGTTTGCCCACGTCGTGAAAGAGGGCGGCAAGGCGAATTGTCCTGTCGGGCGGAGAAGACGCCACCGTGCGTACCGTATGCTCCCACACGTCAAAATCGTGATGGGGATTATGCTGCCGGAATCCGAAGGTCCTGCTCAGCGGCGGAATTATCTGAAAGATCACATCGGAATAGGTCCGCAGCACGTCCTCGGCGCCCGCGCCGCACAGCAGTTTGAAAAGCTCCTGAGTTATCCTCTCGACCGCTATTTTGTCCAGCAATCCCTTGCAGCGGTGAATAGCCTCAGCCGTCCCCGGCTCTATATCAAATCCAAGCACAGAGGCAAACCGCAGAGCGCGGAGTATCCGCAGCGCGTCCTCGCCGAATCTCACCGACGGGTCGCCCACACAGCGGATTATGCCGGAGCGGAGATCGCTCATTCCCCCGAAAAGATCGAGATATCCTCTCGCGGGCGAATACGCAATTGCGTTGACGGTAAAGTCACGGCGGCTCAGATCGTCCCTGATATCCGACGCAAAATCCACGCTGTCAGGATGTCTGCCGTCGGAATAATTCCCGTCCACGCGGAAGGTGGTGACCTCCACAGGCATTCCTTCCGAGATCACTGTCACTGTGCCGTGCTTAATGCCTGTCTCAATGACCCGAAAGTCCCTGAACGCGTCCATGACTCTGTCAACCCTGGCACAGGTGGTTACGTCGTAGTCCTTCGGCGAGCAGCCGAGCAGCCGGTCCCTGACGCACCCGCCGACCAGCCACGCTTCATAGCCCGCGCATTCAAGCACATCAAGCACCGTCTGCACACCTGACGGAATACTGTTTTTGTTGTTTTTCACAATCTGACGTTCCATAAATATTCCTTCATAATAACGGTTGCCGGATAGACAAAATCAGTCCTCGGCAATTACGAAAACAGCCTTGTAATTCAGGCAGCAATCACATATAATAATTATACCATGAACACACATTAATTACAACAAATTTTTTTATTTAGAACGGTGATTATAACGGATAGCATCAATCATATCGACAAAGCAAGGTTTTCTTATGCACTTGGCATATACAAATCTACGGACAATGACAGCACCGGCAATCGGATAGGGACACTCGGAGAAAAGACCATGCACTCGGTTCTTAAATGGTATTATGAACCCGACGGCAGCCGGCACGAGGTGAATGTCGGCGATTATATAGCAGACATAGTGGGCGAAGGCGGCATAATCGAAATACAGACCCGCAACTTTTCACATCTGAGGCGCAAGCTGAACGTCATGCTCGGATTGTGCCGCGTGACCGTGGTGCATCCGATTATTGTAAATAAGCGCATAATAAGCGTTGACGGAACATCCGGCGAGGTCATTTCCGTCAGGAATTCACCCAAGCACGGCAGCGTCTACACAGAAATAAGGGAACTGTACACTCTGAGGGATATGCTCGGAAGCGGCAGTCTGACTCTGAGACTCCCGCTGCTGACAGCAGACGAGTTCCGGACATTCGGCATTGCGACAAAGAGGAGAAAAAAACAGCGCACACGGCGCGGCGAGTATGTCTCGGACATTATACCCACAGATATTATTGACGAAATAACGCTAAGCGAATCATCAGACTATTCAATTCTGATTCCTGACGGACTGCCGGAACGCTTCGGGGCTAAGGAATTTGCCTCCGCCGCCGGAACAGATCCGGCCTGCGCGCGAATGGCGATCAATCTTCTGGTCAGAATGCGGATAGCGGAATCCGTCGGCAAAATCGGAAACAGGGGCATTTACACTCTCGTGCGGGGCGCCGATTGAAACCGGAGCGCTGTTTGTGACGGAGTTTTCACACTGATTGTCCCGCCGCGCCGCGTATGCAGCAATTATTCTCAAGTATTATATCATGTATAATCAGAGCAGGCTCTTGCACAAAAATAAAAAAACATAAACAAAAATAACCGACAAAAGACCAATCATTCTTGACATCGTCTTATGCTTATGATACAATTACAATGATAACAAACAGAATAAAAGTAATCCGATGAGAGCGTGACAAGATGAACATTTCAAATCTATTTTCTCTTATTTGCGGAATGGCACTGTTTTTGTTCGGCATGTCGCTGATGGGCGACGGTCTGAAACGAACGGCGGGCGGCAAGTTTGAACTGCTGCTTGCCAAACTGACAGATACGCCATTTAAAGGACTGCTGCTGGGCACGGGAGTTACGGCGATAATCCAGTCGTCTTCCGCGACCTCGGTCATGGCGGTCGGCTTCGTCAACTCCGGCATGATGAAATTCCGAAGGGCTATCCCGATTGTATTGGGAGCTATTCTCGGTACGAGCATCACCGGCTGGGTAATCTGTCTCTCCGAGATCGGAGGGGGCGACGGCTGGATCTCACTGCTTTCCACCGCCACATTGACAGGCATAATCGCGTTTGTGGGCATTTTCATCCGTATGTTCAAGCCGAAATACGACAATGTCGGTGACATTATGCTTGGATTTGCGGTGCTTATGGTGGGAATGAGCAACATGAGCGGCGCCGTTGATCCTCTCAAGGACAGTCCCGCGTTCCTCGAAATACTCACCATGTTTTCCGACCCGGTGATAGGCATTCTGGTGGGCATTGTTTTCACTGCGATACTGCAAAGCGCTTCGGCTTCGGTGGGTATCCTTCAGGCTCTCTCAGTGACGGGAGCCATAGATTTCCACACTTCCCTGCCCATCATACTCGGCATATCCATCGGCGCGGCGCTTCCCGTCCTGCTTTCGGCTATCAGCGCCAATACAAACGGCAGACGCACCGCTTGGGTTTACCTTATCATCTCGGTGCTGGGCGTAGTGGTGTGCGCTCCCGTGTTCTACATTCTGGACGCGTGCCTGCATTTTTCATTCACCGGAATGACCATGAACACCGTTTCCATCGCCCTTGTCAATACGATTTTCCGTTTCTTCAACGTCGTGGTGCTTTTCCCGTTCATCACCCCCATCGAAAAGATGACCTGTCTGCTGATTAAGGACAAGCCCGAAAACGCGGACGAGAGTCAGATGATGGAGCCGATCGCGCTCGACGAACGCTTCCTCCCCTATCCGGCGCTGGCCATCTCCCAGTCGCAGAAGGCGGTTTACGACATGGCGCTCACCGCCCAGAAGAGCATTCACGCATGCTTCGACCTGCTCAGGGATTACGACGATGAAAAATTCCATAAAGTGGAACGCTATGAAAAACTCGGCGACCTCTATGAGGACACCATCGGCACCTATCTCATGAAGCTCTCCAAGAGCGAGCTTACCAAAGAGCAGAGCGCCAATGTGTTCAAGTATCTCCATTCGCTCTCTTATCTGGAACGACTGACTGACCACGCGATGATCATTGCCTATGTCGCGCAGGAAAAGAGCGAAAACGGCATTGTCTACTCCGAAGACGCACAGGCGGAGCTCTCTGTGATGAAACAGGCCGTCACCGAAATCGTCGGCATCACGGTAGACGATTTCATTCACAACCGCTGGCGCACCGACGGTCGCGTGTCGGCGCTGACGATGGTCATCCGTTCCCTTTGCAGCAAGGCGGAGGTTCATCATGTGGAGCGTCTGCAATCCGGCATATGCACCATCAAGCAGGGAACTGAGTTCAATGAGCTTCTCACCAACTTTGAGCGTATAGCGGTTCACTGCTCAAAGGTAATATTTGCAATGATCGAGGCGCACGACGAAAGTTACAGCATTCATGTCGAAAATCTCGGCAATGAGCTCAAGGCGAGCCTTTCCGACGAAATGATAGAGCAATACCGCGCGAAATACGCCCTCAAAAAGCAGGAAAAGTCCGAACCTCCGGAAACTCAGGCTGCCGCATCAGCTATGGTCTGATGACCCTATGATTATTGGCATACAATCACAGAATACTCCCACATGGATTTCCCAAATCCGTGTGGGAGATTTTTTTGTTTTTTATACTTTATGGTTTCCAAAAATATCGGCAAAAATAGTATAGATATTGTATTTGGTGATATTGAAGTTTTAATTTTGCTGTGGTATAATAATAGATATTTCTATAATGAATAATACTAAAGTGAAGGCGGCAGAAACTGAGAGGAGTCAAAATGGCAGAAGACAAAACGGTAAAGATAATTGTTGCGGCGCACAAGGCGTTTCGGATGCCGGAGGATGAAATGTACGTTCCGCTCCATGTGGGAGCGGACTGCAAACCCGCCGCTGACGGACCGCCGCTCAGCCGCGGATATCTCAATGACAACACAGGAGATAACATCTCCATCAAAAATCCCGGTTACTGCGAACTTACAGGACTTTATTGGGCGTGGAAGAATCTTGAGTCGGATTATATAGGCTTGGTACACTACCGCAGGCATTTCTGCCTTCACAGAACCCGTGACCCGTTTGACGGAGTGCTTAAATACAGTGAGATTAAACCTTTGCTTGATAAAACAAGAGTCTTTTTACCAAAAAAGAGGAAATATTATATCGAGACCATTTACAGCCACTACAAGCACACCCATTATATCACACAACTCGACGCGACACGCGGCATTATCGCCGAAAGATGCCCGGAATATATTCCCTCATTCGACAGGATCACCAAGCGCAGATGGGGCTATATGTTCAATATGATGATCATGGAAACCAGCCTCCTTGACGCGTATTGCAAATGGCTTTTCGATATTCTGTACGAACTCGAAAGGCGGGTAAACGAGGGCAGTGTGAAAATGCCGGAACTCTCCTCTTTTCAGGCAAGATTTTACGGACGCATCAGCGAGATCATCTTCAACGTCTGGCTGGATTATTGCATAAGTTCAGGCAAGCTCAAAAAAGACGAAATCCGCGAGCTGCCCTGGCGTTTTATGGAAAAACAGAACCTTTTCAAAAAAGCGTTGAATTTCCTGAAGGCAAAGTATTTAGGAATAAGATATGAAGTAAAAATTGACACACTAATCGGCTAAGTTGAACCATAAGGCAATTGTAAAAGTAAAAAAGTAAAAAGGAAAGCGCTCAGCGCCAATAATGGGGTGCAGGGGGCAAGGCTCCTTGCCAGGGGGCCGGGGCAGCGCCACCGGCGGGGCGGTGGGGCAGCGCCCCACAAGCTCGGCGGAGCCGAGCGAGCGAAACGCACCGAAAATAAATAGTGGTAGGGCGAATACCGGAATAGGAAAAATCCAAATCCTTCCCTCCCGGCTGGAGAAAAAGACTCCCCTTTCAAAATACCAAAGCCCCGTATTATCGCCTTTTTTCAAATTTTGCAATCTAATATCAAGGAGATTTCAAGGGAGGCTGATTTATGGGGCTGATACGGTTATTCTCAACGGTCGATCAGTTCAAGCAGCAGCTTAATGTCGAAGGAGCCGTAAAACTCACCGGCGGCATTCTGAAAAAATATCAGAAATATCTTCTTATGATCGCGGAGGATATAATTTCCGTCTGTGAAGAGGAAGACATCTCTTATCACCTGACCGGCGGCAGCGCGCTCGGAGCGGTGAGACACGGAGGATTCATTCCGTGGGACGACGATATGGATATAGACATCCTCGGCAGTGATTTTGACAGGTTTGAAAAAGCCTTTCTCGCAAGATTTGCCGACAAGTACTGGTTCCACACCTACAAAAAGAATAATTACGGCATATTGGTGAGCCGCGTCAGGCTCAGAAACAGCGTTTTCCGCACAAGGGAAGACGCTGAAAATGATGAATGCGGTTTTTTTGTAGACATTATACGCATTGAAAATACCTTTAACAATCCCGTTCTTAGATTCATGCACGGCATGGACTGCATGGGAATGGGTTTTTTGCTGTCGTGCAGAAATTACTTTCACAACCGCAAAAAGGTCCTGCGTATGGCAGGCGACAACAAAAGGCTCGCAGCGGTGCTGAAAACCAAAATATTCATCGGCAGGCTCATCAGCTTCCGTTCGCTTGATAAATGGGCTGCAAAGGTCCAGCTCTGCTACAGCCGATGCAAAAACAATAATTCCGTATTTGTCTCGGTGCCGGCCGGACGGAAACACTACTTCGGCGAGATGTACAGACGCTCCGATTTTGTCGAGTCGCGCAAGATGAACTTTGAAGGTCATATGTGGAACGTACCCAAGGATTACGACGCCTATCTCAGAAACATGTACGGAGACTATATGAAACTGCCAGACCCGCAGGACAGAGAAGAACATGTGGTTCTTGAGTTAAAGTTCCCTGACGATATGACAGGCAAATCCAACTAAACAGACAGGACGAGTGGTTATATGAAGAATATCGCCATATTTGACACGGCGCTCGGCTCAAGCAACATCGGGGACGAGATAATCTTCGACGCCGTAAAACGCAATATGAAAGACGTGTTTGACAATAATTTTTCGCTGCGCCTCGCCACCCATGTAAACAACTTCTCCATGAAGCAGATGCTTTACAGAAATTCAAAGATACGGTACTTTCAGGATGCGGACCTGAAATTTATCTGCGGCACCAATCTCATAGCGCAGACCAGGTTCGGCAAGATCAATTCCCAGTGGCAGCTTTTTCCCTCCAATCTTTCGATATACAAAAACTGCGTGCTGATTGGCGCCGGCACAACGGAAAACACGGAAACCCCCGACTTTTACGCACGCACTCTTTACCGAAAGGTTCTGTCGAAGCAGTACGCCCACAGCGTGCGCGACGAGCTCACCAAAAGAATCATTGAATCGCTGGGCTTCAGGGCAATCAACACCGGCTGCCCTACGCTCTGGGAGCTTACACCGGAACATTGCGTCCGAATCCCCACAGGCAAGGCAGAAAACTGCGTACTCAGCGTCAGCGGTTACAAGAATCAGACCGACTATGGGTGCGATTCGCTGATGCTCCGCATCATACAGTACAAATACCGAAAAAAATGGGCATGGATACAGACCATCGAGGATGAAACCTACCTCAGCCGTCTGGAAAGCCAAGCCGGACTTCCGCCGATTCCAAGGATTTATTCTCTGGAGGCATTCCGAGGAATACTTCAAAGCGGCAATGTCGATTACATCGGAACGCGGCTGCACGGCGGCATATTTGCTCTTCAGAATTACTGCCGCAGTATTATTATCAGCATAGATCACAGAGCGGACGGCTTTCATGAGACAAATAATTTACCTGTTCTTGAGCGAAAAAATATAAAAAACGAGCTTGAAAACAGAATCGAAAGCAATTTTTCAACTCAAATCATAATAAACTCCGACGCGATATCCGAATTCAAATCGCAGTTTACCGGGAGAGACAATTAAGAACATGAATTTTAACGAGTTTAAGATAAAATCAAAAAGGCGTCTGCTCGCCTATTGGTACAAGGCAATCCGCAGAAGAATTGCCGTAGAGGATAAAACCGTACTGTTTTTCACATTTCAGGGCAAATTCACATGCAATCCCAAATACATCTGCCGCATGCTGCATGAGCTTGCTCCGGAAATAAGGTGCGTATGGGTAACGCTCAGCGACGGCGAAAGGCAGGACTTTCCCGATTACACCGAAACAGTGCTTTTCGGCACGCCCGAATACTACAAGGCACTGTACGGCGCGAAGATTCTGGTAGACAACGGTTTCAATTTTGTGAAACAGCCCATGGAAAAGAAAAAAGGGCAGTATTACATTGAGACCATGCACGGTTCGCTCGGAATCAAGCGCATAGACGCCGCGTCAAATCCTAACGTCAAGCGCAACAGGATAGGCTATCGCTGCGGCGAGCTTTCGGATTATATTATTTCCAACAGCGATTTCGAGACCGACGTCTACAGAAGCTCCTTCTGGGAAAAGACGCCCGTACTGATGTACGGGCACGCGCGCAACGATATCCTTATCAACGGCAGGGACGATACCGCCGACGGCGATCTTTACGACAAGGTGAGGAATTTTTACGGGCTACCTCACGAAGCGAAGCTGGCACTCTATGCCCCTACATTTGCCCGGGAGGCTTCAAAGGAATTCGAGATATTTGACGCCGGTCTGCTCAGAAGCTGTCTTGCCGAAAGATTTGGCGGCGACTGGTACATTCTCAAGCGTCTGCACCCCCGCGACGCAAGAAGCCGCAGCGTCAGCTCAGACAGCGATTATATCTTAGACGGCAATCTTTACACGGATATTCATGAGATTATGGTCGCGATAGATTTCGGCGTGACAGATTATTCCAGCTGGATATTCGATTATGTAGTGACCAAGAAGCCCGGAATGATTTATGCGCCCGACCTTGAAGAATATCAGAACAGCACGGGCTTTTATTATCCTATCACCGCTACCCCCTTCCCTCTCGCGAAAGACAATTTCTCGGTCAGTGATATCATCAGGAATTTCGATCTGAAAAAATACGACGAGGATGTAGACTTTTTTCTCAAAAGCAAGGGCTGCGTGGATGACGGCAAAGCAGCCGGGAGAGCGGCGGAGATGATAGTAAATCTGATTAACGATAAACTGCCGGAGTCATAACGGCTCCGCGCCGGATTAAGAGGTGTGGATTTGGACAAAAATCAAAACAATACAAAAATACTGAGCGTTTCCATAGCCTGCTACAATGTCGAAAAATATCTTGACCAGACTCTCGGATCATGTCTTGTCCCGGAAATAACGGACAAGCTGGAGGTAATTATCGTAAATGACGGTTCCGGCGACGGCACCGCGGATTTGGCAAAAAAATACGCCGAAAAAGCGCCAGGGACATTCGTGCTCATTGACAAAGAAAACGGCGGCTACGGCTCCACTGTCAACGCGGGCATCAAGGCCGCTACCGGCAGATACTTCCGTCTGCTCGACGGCGACGACTGGTTCGACACGGACGGATTAAAGGAATTCATCCGTATTCTGGAAAATGCGCACGAGGATATGATAATCACACGATTCCGCAGGGTCTTTGAATCCGACGGTCACACCGAAGAACGAGATGAGGGCGAAAAAATCCCCTTTGTTACCGGCAAATTTGACGAATTGCCGGACGACGCATGGTTCACAATGCATGCAGTCACATACCGCACATCGCTGCTTAAGGACAACAGCGTAACAATAACCGAACATTGCTTTTATACCGATCAGGAATACGATCTGCTTCCGCTCCGCTGGGTTAATACAGTAAGAATTGCTCCCGTGACGGTCTATTGCTACCGCATAGGCAGAGGTGAGCAAAGCGTAAGCGTTGCGGGACTTGAGAAGCATTACAACGAACAGACAACCGTGCTGAAAAAACTCTACGGCATTTACTCCGACGCTCATCTGTGCCGTAACAGAAAAGAAAAATACATCTACAAATATTTCGTAAAACGCACGCGCTTTCACATCAGAACCCATCTGGTCATATCAGAATCCGAAAGGCACAAGCGCGATCTGATCGAATTTATGAACTATCTCAGGGCTGAACAGCCGGATATTTACCGTGACCTGCTCGCACAGTCCCGATTTGTCAAGCTGCTGATATGGAGCAGATTCAGGACATATGGCATACTCCACCGAGTCATGCTGAAAAAATACAGATATTGACACATCTTAATTGTCAGGAAGAATTAAATGAAGAAACAGAAATCTCTTAAAAGGAATTTTGCATATAATACATTTCTCTCGATGTCAAACTTCATTTTTCCGCTCATTACATTTCCGTATGTTTCGCGAATACTCATGCCCGCAGGTATGGGAAAAGTGTCGTTTGCAACATCGCTGATATCATACTTCACCATGCTGTCGCAGCTGGGAATGCCGACATACGGCATCCGCACCTGTTCCAAGGTCCGCGGAAACCGCGAACAGCTCACCCGCACGGCTCATGAGCTGCTGTGCATCAATATGATAATGTGTATCGTTTCATACACTCTGCTTGCCGTGGCGCTGATATTTGTATCCTCTCTTCATCAGGACAGGCTGCTGTATATCATCGTGAGTTCCACCATATTTCTCACTTCCATCGGCATGGAATGGCTTTATAAAGCGCTGGAGCAGTACCGTTATATAGCGATGCGCTCGATAATATTCAAATTCATCGCGCTTGCCGCCATGTTTTTGCTCGTCCACAAGCAGAGCGATTATGTGATATACGGCTGCATAGCTATTCTGGCTTCCTCAGCCTCAAATATTTTCAATTTCATAAATGTCCGTAAATATATTGACCTCAGACCGGTCGGAAATTACAGCATCAAGAGACATTTAAAGCCTGTGGCGATATTCTTTGCCATGGCATGCGCAACCACTATATATACCCATATGGACACGCTGATGCTCGGCTTCATGCTTACCAAACAGGACGTCGGCTATTACAACACAGCCGTCAGAATCAAGGTGCTGCTCGTCAGCATTGTCACATCGCTCGGAGCTGTTCTTCTGCCGAGATCGTCCTATCTCATCCAGAAGAAGCAGTGGCGCAAGTTCCGCGTTGTCAGCAGAAAGGCGCTGGACTTTGTATTTATTGTATCGTCGGCGCTTATGCTGTATTTCATTCTTTATGCCAGATTTGGAATAATGCTGCTCTCCGGCGGATATTATGAGCCGTCGATAATCCCCATGCGGATAGTTATGCCGACTCTGCTTTTTATCGGCGTGACAAACGTCACCGGCATACAGATCATGGTTCCGATGGGCAAGGAAAAATCCGTGCTGCTCTCGGAGGTTGCGGGGCTGATTGTGAACCTTTTCATTAACGCGCTGCTGATTCCCAGAATGGCGTCCACGGGAGCCGCCATAGGCACACTGGCGGCGGAATTCGCCGTGCTGGCGGTGCAGTACCTGGCCATGAGAAGGGAAATCGCGCACGCTTTTCAGGCTGTGTCCTATCCGAAGATAATACTCGGTCTGTCAGTCGGGACGGTTTGTTCCTTCTGGATCGCGTATATGGGACTGAGCAACTTCTGGACGCTTGCGCTGACCTCGATAGTATTCTTCGGGACATATTTAGCGGTTCTTTTGCTCACGCGCGAATGGCTTACATGTGATCTTTCCAATCAGCTCATCAAAAAGATGAACAGACTCACTGCCAGATACATCAAAAAAGCGTAAAGCGGTCAACAGTCAATATTATAAAGGAAGTGATCCGATGCAGGATAAAAAACTAGTTGTCAAAATATCTTTGCCGGCTGTCGCCATCTACCTTCTGGCGGTGACATTCGTGCTGGAAATGCGTTCGGTCTGGACTTCAATACCGAGATTCGGCAGGCTGAATGATCTGCTGGTGATTATGCTGATTTCGGGCGCTCTGCTTTATATTCTCTCGCGAAGAAACTACCACGGGCATTTCCTCAACGGAATGATCACAACGGCGGCGCTTTGCGGATATATGTTTATATATTATTTTTACGATCAGTACATATTCGGCGTTTACCCGAAACTGGTCATGAGAACCATTCTGAGAATGTGTGTAATATGTCTGCTGTGTTTCGCTATGAGAGATGAGCACAAACAAAAAATGTATGAGGCATTGCAGAACATCATTCTTGTCATTGCGATTGTCTCCCTGTTTTTCTGGGTTTCAGGATCACTGCTTGGTATTATTCACCCAAACGGCGTGGAATACACTACATGGACCTTAAACGGCACGGAGGTGCCCATAAATAAATATTTCAACCTGTACTTTGAAACGCAGATGCAGAATTTCTTCGGCGTCAAAATTATTCGTAACAGCGCGATTTTCACCGAAAGTCCCATGAGCAGCTTCATGTTCTGTTACGCGCTGCTGGTGGAACTTTTCAAAAAGAAGCATATGAGTTACAAAAGAACAGCCCTGTTTGTTGTCGCCGTACTGTCCACCTTTTCCACAACAGGATATGTTATTGTAATAGTCGCGTTGTTTTTCAAATACATGCTTTCGCAGACCCACAGCAAGGTCACAGCGGTTCTGCGAATGGCAGTGGTTCCTGCCGTACTGATATTCCTGGTGCTTTTCATAGAACAGCTCCTCCAAAGGAAATTCGAGTCATCGTCAGGCTCCATAAGAATAGATGACATTATCGCGGGCTTCAAGGCATGGACAGACCATCCTCTTATGGGCAACGGCTACAGCAATTCCGCTTCGATTCTCCAATATATGAGCACCAGCCGCATGAACAATACGGGATTTTCAAATTCATTGCTTCAGATACTTGCGTATGGCGGGCTGTACCTCCTTGTACCTTATATCGCGGCGGCGGCCTATGGAATATTCAAAATAGTCAGAAGACGCGATTGGAATGAATTAGCGTTTGTTTCGATATTCCTGGTCATGTTCATTTTCACCGTAACCTCATTCCAGATGCTCTCATTCTTCACGCTTTTCTCGATAGTGTGAAATAATATACACAAAAGGCTGTTATTAATGAAAAATGCAGAAAATAAAAAATACGATTATATCGTGGTAGGATCCGGTCTTTTCGGAGCGGTATTCGCCCATGAAGCAAAGGCTCACGGCAAATCCGTGCTCGTGGTGGAAAAGCGTCCGAATATTGCCGGAAACGTCTACACCGAAAAGATTGAGGGCATAGACGTACATATTTACGGAGCGCATATTTTTCACACAAACAACAAGCGTGTATGGCGTTACATAACACAATTCGCGGAATTCAACCGTTTCACCAATTCACCGGTAGCCAATTACAAAGGCGAGCTGTATTCGCTTCCCTTCAACATGTACACATTCAACAAAATGTGGGACGTAGTAACTCCGGAGGAAGCGGAAGCCAGAATAAATCAGCAGCGCAGCGAGATAACAGCGCCTCCCCGCAATCTCGAAGAACAGGCGATCATGCTGGTGGGACGCGATATTTTTGAAAAGCTGATCAAAGGATATACCGAGAAGCAGTGGGGACGCGACTGCAGCGAGCTGCCGCCATTCATCATCAAACGGCTGCCGGTAAGGCTGACATTTGATAACAATTACTTCAATGCGCTTTATCAGGGCATTCCAATAGGCGGATACACAATGATGATTGAAAATCTGCTCGACGGCGTGGAAGTTCGGCTGAATACCGATTATTTGGAACATAAGAAAGAGCTTGACACTCTCGCCGAAAAGGTGATATACACAGGACCCATTGACGCCTACTTCGGATTCAGGCTGGGCTATCTCGAATACCGCAGCGTTCACTTTGAGACCGAACTGCTTGACATGCCGAACTTCCAGGGAAATGCGGCAGTCAATTACACCGACCGTGAGACCCCGTGGACGAGGATCATTGAACATAAATGGTTCCAATTTGGCAAGGACGAACAGGGCAACGATCTGCCCAAAACAGTCATAAGCCGCGAATACAGCTCGGAATGGAAACCCGGCGACGAGCCGTATTACCCCGTCAACGACGAAAAGAACAGCCAACTCTTTGAGCGGTACAGACAGCTCGCGGACATGGAGAGCAAGGTCATATTCGGCGGCAGGCTTGGACAGTACAAGTATTACGACATGGATCAGGTCATTGCCGAAGCGCTGAACTGCTGCGACAGTGAGTTTGGCATAAATTAATCTAATCAGGAAGGGATTTTTCTATGACCGATATGAAAAAATTTGAAGGCACAACGCTACTTGTCACCGGCGCAACAGGACTCATAGGACGTACACTTATCAAAAAGATATTTGACTGGAACAAGCATGCCTCGGAGCCGATCGGCGTCATAGCCGTTGTACGCAACCAGCAGAAGGCACAGACTGTGCTCTGTGAATATATTGAAAGAGGACTCAGGCTGCTCACAGCTGACGTGCGCTGCTTGGAACCGCAGAACGTGGGCGCGGATTACATCATTCACGGAGCGAGCCAGACATCCAGCAGGGGATTTATCGAAACGCCGGTAGAGACAGTCATGACCGCCGTGGAAGGCACAGTAAACATGCTGGAATTTGCCCGGGTCAATGACGTCAAGGGATTTGTGTATCTTTCCAGCATGGAGGTATACGGAACTCCGTCTACCGACGAAAAAATTGATGAGAAACATTCCACAGACCTTGACCCGATGTCTGTAAGGACCTGCTACCCGGAGAGCAAGAGAATGTGCGAGAGCATTTGTGCCTCATACCGCTCAGAATACGGTGTGCCCGCAATGGTAGTACGACTGACCCAGACATTCGGTCCCGGTGTGGAATACAGCGACGGCAGAGTATTTGCTGAATTTGCGCGCTGTGCCGTCGAGGGCAGGAACATCGTACTCAATACCAAGGGCGAGACAAAGCGCAGCTACCTCTACACCGAGGACGCAGCTGACGCGATATTCACCGTACTTGCCGGAGGCACTGCGGGGGAAGCATATAATGCCGCCAACGAAGCCACATACTGTTCGATATACGAGATGGCGTGTCTGGTTGCGAAGGAGTGCGCGGGAGGGAAAATCGAGGTGGAAATTAGAGAACGTGCCGATGCCGCCAAGCTGGGCTACGCTCCCACCCTTCACATGAACCTGGACACATCAAAGCTGCGTTCACTCGGCTGGGAACCGCAGGTCGGACTTGCCGACATGTACCGCAATATGATAAAAGAATTAAACCGATAATCCCCCCATAACACGCACATAGCCTGTTCGACATAACGTCATAAATGACGGAATACCGAAAATCAACAAAATAAAAAGGCAGGTCTACGGACGAAAGACCGAAAAGACGGAAGTTGTCTTGACGGAAGAATCCGACCAGACCTGCCTTTTTTGACGATGCAGAGAATCATGACCACCGCTTGAAGCGGTGGTTTGAGAATAGCCCTATAAGGGCTGTAATACTAGTATGATATTTTTTAAATAACTGGACTTTATATTCGTTTCATGATACAATAGAAATATCAA
>ONWI01000047.1 GCA_900321515.1 uncultured Eubacteriales bacterium
GCACGATACACCGCGTCGTAATCGTGCAGATTATCCACCTTGTAATAATCGGTCAGACAGCCCTTTAATCCGTGAGGAAAAAACTCCTCATCGGCGTCGCCTATTCCCAACACGTTCACTCCCAGTCCCCTGAGAGCGTGAATATATCTCCATCGATCATCGGGATAATTTGGCGATATAAAAATAATATTCATAAGCTAAATACCTCCGGCATTAAAAATCTGTATTTTAATATGGTAACCTTTAATTTATTATATTTTGCCGTCACTCACATCCGGCTCTTCGACGGTATGACCTATATCGTTAAGGACCAGCCTTCCGCCTGTCTTTTCGGCAATGGCTGAAATCGCCTTGAATGCGGACTTGCAATCCTCCCATTGTTTGTCGTCGGCAAAAATATCCGGACGTTCCTCCGCAGAAACATACCTCGCGCAAGGTACAGATATGTACTTCATGTGTGTATTTTCTTCATCCTGACCGGGATTGCGAATCATAAATATCGGATTGTAGCTCGCGTGCGTGACTGATACAGTGCCGTCTGAACTTCTTGACACACTGAGTGTAACCGTCATGCTGCGCGCCATTGTAGTCTTAGATTTTGCAATAAGTTTCTTTTCGTTCTTGAGCGCCTTGCTCTGTTCGGGTGTAAGATTGCCTTTAAGCGCCATTATCTTTGGCTGTCCGGTATAGACATTGTTACCATAAATGCATCCCAGAGAATAGAACACAAAACACTCTTTCTGCACGTCGCCGCTCTTGTATTCAATGACCTCAGCGCCGAGAGTTACGCACGGACCATAACCCACTATCACATCGGCTCCCGATTCGGCTATTTTTTTAGCTGTTTCCTTCATGAAGTCAGTTTCGACAAAACTGCCAAGTCCTCCCCAGTTGACGCAGACCACCGTAAATTCGGCGCCACTCTTTCTGAGTTTTGCTATATCGGTTGAGGCACGGTCAGCGAGCGCGTCCTTGCTCACATTGGCAATGTGAGCCTTCTGTTCGGCAGTCAGTGCCCCGTAATCACCGCCTTCTATGCAGTTGAATCCGGCAATTCCTACACTGACTCCATTCAGCTTTTTAATATGAGTGTTCAATTGATCGGGTGAACTGTCAGTCATACCGATAACGCCGAGGGACTTGACATGAAGATTGGATATTGTAGCGCACATACCGTCGTATCCGTTGGCAAGCGCATGCTGATTGGCTCCGAATATATAGTTTACTCCGAGTTCAGATAAAGTCGAAGCAAGCACGGTAGGATAATTTTTGCCGGCGTCAAGCCCACCGAGCTGTTTGTTTTCACCGTAAGCGTTAATCTGACCGCACATTCCCACAATGGACATATCTCCCGAAAGCACGTCAGCAAGCTCCGACATGCCGTTGTGAAAATCATATTTTTCATCAGTAAAAGCGGATTCAAGCATATCCTGCGTCGGCATGACATTACCGCCTATTGTAACCGTAAAGCTGCCGGACGGCCTGTCCTCCTGCTCCTGTTCTTCAACGGGAATACGGTGGCTCCCAGACCTGAGTGAAGCCGCTATAAGCACCGCCCCCAGCATACTGACAAAGCCGATCACCAATATCACACACAAACGGGTGAAACGATCGGCGTCAACGCCGTCAACCAGTCTTTTTCTTGGCCGGGCTTCATTCCCGGTACCCTTGCCGGCGGGATTTGCTGAAGCGTCGCCCTTGTTGAATATTCTGCCGAACCAGACAGCTATACGGGCAAAAAAACCGAGTATCGCGGAAATGATCTTCACGGAATATACACCACGCTTTTGATAAGATTATTTTTGTCAATTACAGAATCACTTATTCAGGCAGCGGAAATGGCGCAATTAAACAGATCACCGAGCATTTTCAGCTCCTGAGGCATCTGTCCCGTCATAAGAGCTGTCACCAGCCATGAACCGACCGTCATAATAAGAGCTGCCGTTATCATGCCTAAAAGTATGGTTAAAAACGCGCTCTTCACACGCAAATCCAGCAGCGCGGCAACCAAAGCCCCTGTCCACGCTCCTGTACCGGGAATGGGGATCGCAACAAAAAGGAAAAGTCCCCATTTGCTGTATTTGAGCACCTTGTCCTTCTTTTTGTCAGCCTTTGCCTCTATCCAATGTGCAAGAGGATGAAGATACCGCGTCTTTTTCAGCCAGTTGATAACAGGTCTTATCAGCAGCAGAATAAACGGCACCGGCACTATATTGCCGATAATAGCAATCGGCAATACTTCCCACAGCGGAAGATTAAGCACCAGCATACCAAACGGTATTGCTCCACGGCACTCGATAAGCGGTATCATAGCTATGAAGAAAACCGCAAGATGCGGGGGAAAATTTTCTTGAAAAAAAACTTGTATAGAATCAACCATTTGTGCAGCCTCCTAATAAATCTCTGTATTCTGACACATTATACATTATACATCAATATTCCTGGAATTTCAATAAGAAAAAATATTTACCATCACAAAACAGCACACATTTTATTTGACATTTTCCTCAATCGGCGTTAAAACTGCGTTTATACTTGACTTGTATGATAAACACAGAATATGAATGGAGGAATTACAACATGACGCTCACCAACGAATCCGCGTGCAGCTACACATGCGACGTGGGAATGGAAATGATTAACGGGTATGGATTTATGAAGCCATACGGTTACCAGACACTTATAATGGAGGTTGCCGGCAATCATCTGAGAGAGTTCGAAATCGGTGTGGATGATCTGCTGCAAAAAGGGATGTCTTGGGTACTGGTTTCGTCATCTGTAGAGATAATCGAGCCAATCCGCTCCGAAATGTCATTAAAAGCCCGCACATGGCACTCCAAGCAGGACAGGCTGACATTTCGCAGAGAGCTTTGTTTTACCGACTTGAACGGAAATCCACTCTTTAATGCCGCAACATTTTCGGTGTTGATGGATATAAATGACCGCCGCATAATCCGCCCGGACAAACTTGATTTTAACATCGGTGAGGCTCATGAGGAATTTCTCATAGAAGCGTCGCCTAAGCTGC
The DNA here is from genome assembly GCA_900321515.1 of uncultured Eubacteriales bacterium. GTDB lineage: Bacteria > Bacillota > Clostridia > Oscillospirales > Acutalibacteraceae > RUG762. The sequence goes on from ONWI01000047.1 coordinate 3,029, forward strand.
GCATAAAAGATGAAATGCAAATCTGTGACAAACGAAAAGTTTACCCAAGCTGCATAGACCGGCTTGGACACACAAACAACTGCCGTTATCCTGAATTTGCTTATGATGCGCTCACGGAAAGCGAGATCGCTTCTTTAAACAGAATGCGCAGAATGGACATTTATTTCAAATCCGAGTTAAGGCCGGGAGATATCTTCACCGTAAGAAGAAACGCCCTATCAGCAGGACACGGAGAACTTATAGTAGACGGAGTCAACGATGAGACTTCAAAGCAATCTTTTATCTGCCGCATGGTTTTTGAATAAGAAAAATAAAATCCGGTAAGCAGTAATACAATTGCCGCCTACCGGATATTTTTATTACGAATTGTTGTATTTATTTATAAAATTACCAATATTTCTTGTTTCCGCTCTGACCGTATGCCGGAGACCCGTTGTCCTCCACCTTAACGCCAAGTAATCTTACCAGACCAATTGCCTGAGCGGAATCAATCGTTGCGCCCTGAAGTTCACCGCCGTCGAAAATAATCTTGTCAAGACGGCTGCCCCTTAGATCCATTCCCGCGAGAGACGTGCCGGAAATATTTATCTCAGTCAGATCGCACATAACAAATTCCGAGTCCTTCATGCGGGATTTGTCTACTGCGGCTGAGGTCATATTGCAGCTGACGAATTTGGTTACCGTTATTTTCGCCTGTGAGAAATTGACCAGACGGCAATCCGAAGTTCTTATCAGAAGATTATTGAGCACTCCGAACGCAAGGTTCATACCTGTGAGCTTGCTCTCGACAATCTCGCAGCAATTAAATGATCCCTGATTCATGTTCATAAATGAAAAATCGCAGTTTTTGAAGTAACAATTGGTAAAAGAGACGCCCTCAAAAAGGCAGTCGCGGAAACGACAGTCCATGAAGACACAGCCTGAAACCTCAACTCCGTGTATCATGAGATTTCCCATATTTTCGCCTTCAAAGTAATATCCATATACTGTGTTTCTTTCCATATCGGCTTTTACCAAAAGGTCAAGCGCCGATTCGTCCTTTTTCAGATTCATATTAATCTGTGGTTTTTCTCTCTTCATAAATTTCTGTTATCCTCCTTGGCATTTAATAATCTGGAAAACACTCAAATGATATTATATCAGACATTATTAAATTTTTCAATTATATTTTATTCTTCCCTGTATTTTTATGTCATTGA
>ONWI01000146.1 GCA_900321515.1 uncultured Eubacteriales bacterium
TCAAGAGGCCTAAGACTCCGCCCTTTCACGGCGGCAACACGAGTTCGAATCTCGTCCGGGTCACCATTCTTCCTCAAGCCGGGTGCTCAAGCGTTTTGCTTCAGGCATTGCGCTTGAGGATTTTTATTATATTTCATTAATGCCGTCTCACTTCGGCAGAACAGCGAATTCATCCGGAAAAAATGCCAGACCATACTACATCAAAACATGTCTTCGTAGCTCAGCAGGATAGAGCGTTCGCCTCCTAAGCGAAAGGCCGTGGGTTCGAATCCCGCCGAGGACGCCAATTACTAAATCTAAGAGCCTGTTCAATATCTCTCCACGCGCGTCTTGCTTGTATACTTTTCGCCGTATTTTGCCAAAATCCCCGTTAATACACATAAGTATTGCCTGCGGTTTTGTCTTCATCCGGCGAAAAAACTAACTGCGCCATCCTCACATGTGGAGATGCTGAACAGGCTCTTAGTAACTGTGCAGAAATAATTAATACATTTAGCTCGTCAGAATACTTTGGTTGCTTATTTGGGTTTTACTGCCGGTTGCCGTGTGTTCAGAAGCGCGAATTACCACTACGGGAGATGACTAAATTGGTAAAAAGATTCATCGCGTACTACCGCCCGCACAAGCTGCTTTTCGGAGCTGATATGGCGGCGTCGCTGCTTATCTCACTGCTGGGAATGATCTATCCTGTAATGACCAACCGGCTGCTGAACAATTATATTCCCAATCGCGCCTACAGTTCGATTATCATAGCAGGCGTTACGGTGCTGGCGCTCTATTTTGTCAGAATGCTGCTGCGCTACTTCGTGCAGTATCAGGGACATATGGTGGGAACATACATGCAGGCGCAGATGAGGCGGGAGCTTTTCGCGCATTTGGAAAGGCTGCCGTTCTCGTTCTTCGACGACCACGAGACAGGCGCAATAATGACGCGCATGACAAACGACCTTTTTGAAGTCAGCGAACTTGCGCACCACGGGCCGGAAAATCTGCTGACCTGTTCCGTAATGATCGGACTGAGCTTCGGTTACCTCTGCACCATAAACATGTGGCTGACGCTTATAATATTCGCCTGCGTACCGCTGCTGATCGCCGTTTCTATATATCTGAGGAAGAGGATGCGCGACGCTTTCAAGGAGCGCCGCAAGAGCAATGCCGTCATCAACGCGGCACTTGAAAGTTCAATCACCGGCGTGAGAGTGACCAAGGCATACACAAACGCCGGACGTGAACAGGAAAAATTTGAAATCGGCAACCAGATGTACATCGACGCATGCGCTAAATCTTACAGCGCAATGGGCAAATTCCATTCGTCAACGTCCTTCATTACCGACGTCTTCAACGTGATAATTCTGATAGCCGGCGGATTATTTCTCTACAAAGGCAGCATTAATTTCGGCGAATATTCCACATTCATCGTGTCGGTCAATCTGTTTATCTCACCGGTACAGACGCTTATTCAGTTTATGGAACAGTGGCAGAACGGCGCGACCGGCTTCCGCAGATTCATTGAGATAATGGATATCCCCGAGGAGCAGGACTCTCCCGCTGCCGAGGACATAGGCGAGGTGCGGGGAGAAGTGGAACTGCGCGACGTGAGCTTCTCCTATGAAAAGGAGGACAAACGCGACGTTCTCGATCACGTTTCGCTCAAAATCGAAAAGGGAAGCAAGATGGCTCTTGTCGGCCCCTCCGGAGGCGGCAAGACCACTATCTGCCATCTCATCCCGAATTTCTACAAACTCGGAGACAACTGCGGAAGCATTCTCATCGACGGCAGGGATATCAGAAATATAACGATGGATTCACTCCGCCGCAACATCGGCATAGTTCAGCAGGACGTATTTCTCTTTGCCGGAACGATACGCGACAACATAGCCTACGGCAGCCTTGGCGCGACACAAGAAGAAATCATCGGCGCGGCGAAGAAAGCCAATCTTCACGAATTCGTAATGGGTCTGCCAGACGGCTACGATACCGAGATAGGCGAACGCGGCATAAAGCTCTCCGGCGGACAGAAGCAGCGCGTTTCCATTGCACGCGTATTTTTAAAGAATCCGTCAATACTCATTCTCGACGAAGCGACAAGCGCTCTGGACAACACGACAGAGGTACTAATCCAGCAGTCTCTTGACGAACTCTGCAAGGGACGCACAACATTGGTAGTGGCTCACAGACTCTCCACCATCCGCAACGCCGACCGCATTGCGGTAGTTACTGGCGGCAGAATCACGGAATACGGCACCCATGAAGAGCTTATGGAGAAGGGCGGCACATATAAAGAACTGTATGATTTGCAATTCAGGAACAGTTGAGACAACAGGCTCTATCCGGAATCGTCAAGCCACCTAACCTAATATTTTAGAGCCTGTTTAGAATAAATACTCCTATATCGGCAAATAAGCCGCAGCGCATCAGAGCAAATCCGATACGCTGCGGCAATTTTTCTTATTTATCAACTGTCTCGTCTGTCTGTGCTGCAACGGATATTTCGGCAATCTCGCTGGCGATTTCATCTGCTTTGGGGATTGCAAAGCCAACGGGGTTATCCGAAGCCTGTGCCGCCTCAACTGCCGGTTCAGCCGCTTCGGACGCTTCGCCTGCCTGAGCTGCCGCCTGTTCCAGCCTCGACTCCAGAACGTCGCCGTGACGCACAGGCAGCATGGTGAAGAATGCTATCGCACTGAACAGCGCTGCATACGGACAGAGTATCTTCAGTCCCAGCATATCCATCAGCCAGCCGGAGAATATTGGGGTGACAATCTGCGCCGCCATGGACGCCGTGTAATAGTAGCCTGTGTAAAGACCTGTGTTTGAACCCGTGCAAAGCTCCACAACCATCGGGAAGGAATTGACATTGATGGAAGCCCAGCCTATTCCGGCAATTGCAAAGAGTATGTTCATCACCATCATCGGCGTGTCGGCAGTCACGAACGTCATGCTGCCGAAAGCTATAACCATCATTATAACGCCCACAAGAATGGTCTTTTTGCGGCCGCGTTTTGACGCTATAATACCCACAGGCAGGAATGAGACCACTCCGGCTGCCTGCGCTATCATCAGGGTAAGATTGTGATCCTTGTGCAGTATGTCGGCGGCGTAGACCGAATATTTGGACGTCACGGCATTATAGCCCATATACCACATGAATATGGATGCAAGCAGGAAGAGCAGTGAGCAAAGTTCGCCCTTTGTCAGCTTGCGGTCACCGGCAGCCTGCGCCGCGCTCTCGGCCTCTTCGTCGCCGGATTCGTATGTAGTCATCTCCTCGTCAAGTCCGAGCGCCCTGCTCTGCTCCTGCATATCGTGGGCGAACCTGTTCTCGCGTACAAAGAGCAAGTAGATTACAAGCGATATCAACATTGCCGACGCGACTGAGATGAAGTAATAGTAATAATTGGAGTGCATGTAAACATCGTCCATGTTCTTGATTTCCTTGGTCGCGAATACAATGCCGAAAAGCAGGGCAATGATGCCGCCTATGGTACCCATGAGATTAATGACCGCGTTGGCCTTGGAACGCAGCGGCTTGACCGTGATGTCAGGCATAAGGGCAACTGCGGGTGAACGGAACACAGCCATCGCGATCAGCATTGCCACCAGTGTGATGACAAAGTACATCAGAGAATCAATAAACGGCAGCAGCGCGAAGAGTGCGACGGCAATTATTGTTCCCACCAGTATGAACGGTGTGCGCCGCCCCAGTTTCGTATTGCATTTATCCGAGAGCTTGCCGAAAAGCGGCAGCATAAAGAGGGCAAGAATATTATCTATAGCCATAATACCGCCCGAAAGAGTCTGCGACATCCTGAACTTATACGTCAGCACCAGAGGAATCGTGTTGTCGTATGCCTGCCAGAACATGCAGATAAGGAAAAATGCCATACCCGCAAAAAATGTGCGCCTGTAATTGAGTTTGATCTTCATCTGTCAAGTACCTTCCTTCGCAGCGCAACGCAATGCACTGAAATAATTCGTTTACAATTATACTATATTTGCCGAATTATGTCAATGATTTTTATTCTAAATATCAAATATTCTCTCCGCGTTTCCGTGCATCAGAAGCTCATAATCGTCCGGCGAGACCCATTCCCGGAACTCGCCGAAATACACCTTATAGAATGGATGGGCATATGTGTCGGGGCCGTCTATGGGATTGTCGGTGCCAAACAGAAGTTTGTGAGCGCCGTATTTCTTCATCAGCCTGAGTCCCGATTCCGGCTTGACCCACGTCGTGTCACCGTAGAGATTTGGCAGCGAACCGATCAGTTCGATGGCCTCATTGTTGTCGGTTATCAGTCCCATATGCACCATGATGAAATTGATATCCGGGTGAGCTTTTGCCACTTCATAGACAAACCGGGGCTGCGAAAACTCGTCATTCGAGGAATGTACTTCCACGGGCAGCCCTCTCTCTGCCGCAAATCGGAGATACGGCTCGACCTGCGGCGCCGTGATGGGCATCATGGAATGATAGGGGTGGAATTTCAGTCCCTTTACATACTTGCCGCCATCCGTGACCAATTGTGCAAATTCATCTGTAAAGCCCTCCGCGGCAGGTCTGCACCACGGCAGAATCCCGATCATACCGTCATTCTCCCGCGCGAATTCAATCGCCTCGATGTTGGCGCTCTGCTGATCGTATGGCCAGTCGTCGGGCAGAGGCATGTGATCCTGACCGTATTCCACGCCCATTATAGGCGACACAAGCGAATAGTCTATGCCGTATCGCTTCATGGAGTCAATAACGAATTCCTTCTTCATGTTGTAACGTCCGAAAACGCCTATATGCACATGCGAATCAATTATCATGTCCAGTTCCTCTCTCCCATGCATTATCCGCTCAAAGCTGAATTATCTTTTTATACAGCGCGGTGTGACATTCATCCACCTTCCAATCCACATGAAAGTGACCGAAATACCAATGTCTGTAACCCACCGTGTTGCGCAGCTCGTCAAAGAACGGCATAAGCTCATCATCCTCCGCCTTTGCCAGATCAATCATGCGCGCTATGGACTGCGGCGCGTCGTGTGTTATCATGATGTCAACCTGATTGTCATTCAGCGCGAGGTTCTGACGGGCACGCCGGATCTCCTCCGCGTTCGGCATCTCCTCACGCCACCACGAAACCCCTACGGTGCGGTACATTCTGTCGGAAGAACGCGCTCCGCCCATCGCGAATATCTTCATGCCCTCCAGATCGTAGACATATCCCCTCATGAGGTGAATGACAGACGGACGTATAAACTGTACCTTGCCGCCGTTCCAGCTGCATTCGTCATACTCCGCGAGCGCAGAGAAATTCTCGTGATTGCCGTCAACAAAAAGCGTTGTAAAGTTCTTTTTCTCCAGCCAGTTGAGCCAGTAGTTGTCCCTTTCGTTTCCGTACCATATGCCGCCGAAATCGCCGCAGATGATCACATAATCGTTTTTTGTGAGTTCTTTCTGCCGCGTAAAGTTATCCGTGTTCAGCTTGGAAATATCTAAAGGAATGTGCGTATCGCCTGTTACAAAAATCATATCTTTGAGTACCACCTTTTGCTCTGGATTTTTCGGTCGCCGCTGAAAAGTATCGACGACATTTCCATGGTATATAGTATCATGTTTTTTACTCTTTTTCAATAAATTTTCATTCAAAATTTTGCGCGTGAATAGCCTGCTGTAATTCCATATATCGGTTTATGGCAATGGCCGTGGAGACGGATACGTTAAGAGAAGAAATATTTTTGCCGTACATTTCTATATAGCAGGCGTTATCGGCAATGTCAAGCAATTCCTGAGGAACGCCGTTTCTTTCATTGCCGACGATTAAACAGGTTTTTGACGGAAAAACAAACGTGCGGAGAGGAAACGATTCATCCGTGATTTCCAACGCGGTCAGCGTGTATCCTTCATGCCGGATATCCTCGATACATTGCAGGCTGTCAATGAATTCTATCGGTGTAGAAGCGCCTCGGGACACTCTTTTGATTTTACCTTCATTTTTCAAACTATCACCGTAATAGAATATCTTTTTGACCGCAAAAACATCCGCAGTGCGCAGAATCAATCCTAAATTTTCGCTGGTCAGTCCGCACAGACAAAGCAATAATTCGCTTTGACAGCTAATAATCTTACTTATAGTTTCATAGTGGTCGAGCTGTTTCATGACATTCACCCATATCTTGGTTAATATAGAAATTATAGCATACCCGAATTTTGTATGCAAGCGATCACGGTGACATTGCTCTGATAAAAAAACGAAAATACACTTGACATACAAAGAAAAATATGCTAAACTTGTTATGTTGCGCAATCAGCGCGGCAAAATCCTTGCTCCGAGAGAAACGGAGCCATATGCCCAGAAGGAGGTGCTGAAAGATGGAAAAGATGAAAGAAGCTTATGAGTCCA
>ONWI01000068.1 GCA_900321515.1 uncultured Eubacteriales bacterium
AGAAGCATCGCGGAGCGGGCAGGCCTTCCGGTGGCGGATAAACCGGATTCACAGGAAATCTGCTTTGTGCCGGACGGCAGCTACGCGGATTTCATCGCCGACAACGCGGGGATTAATTTGCCGGGTGAAGGGAATTTCGTGGACGAACGGGGAAATATCCTCGGCAGACACAAAGGGATCATTCATTACACCGTCGGACAGCGCAAAGGGCTTGGCATCGCGCTGGGCGAACCTGCCTACGTCAACGAAATCCGCGCGGATTCCAATGAAGTGGTGCTGGGAAAAGCGGATTCTCTGCTCAGGGGCGAAATCTTTTGCAGAAAGCTGAATTTTCTGGGTATCGCCGATCTCCCTTTGGGAGAAGCCATTCGGGCGAATGTCAAAATCCGCTATCACGACGGCGGCTCTGATGGCACCGTCACAAGAACGGGCGAAGACGCCGTGCGGATTGCCTTTGAAGGAAAGGTACGCGCACCGGCTCCCGGACAGTCTGCGGTGTTTTACGATGAAACCGGTCGCATCCTGGGCGGCGGGGAGATTTTTTAATATTTTTACACAGAACACGCAGTGAACGTTTTTTGACCCGCTGCGTGTTTTTTGAGTTTTCAGATATATGTAACCTTTTCCTATGCCTGTTATTTTGTCTATTTTATGTTCACAAATCAGCAAACGATTATTCAAAAAGCGGAACTTGCCTTAATTCCTACTTTGCCTATTGACAAAATAGGCTTTATGGATTATGATGGTAACACAAACAAAACGAAGCGGTTGACGCTTTGGATTTTGTTAATCAAAAGACCGCTCAGGTCGAAAGGTGTTGATGCTGATGAAGCAAAACTTTGAGAAGCTGCTGAGAGCGAATTTCCGATTTGGTCGAATGTGCCGGTACTGTTGTCGCTGATGATTTTTCCATTCAATTATCAATTACAAAATACTGAAACTTTTCTAAACACATTCGATTAAAAAGGAGAAATATAAACCATGAAAAAGAAAATACTTGCAATTGCATTGACGGCTGCACTCGCCTTTGGTTCTGTCTTTTCCCTGACAGCCTGCGGAGATGATTCTTCCTCCGGCGGAAAGGACAACAAGTCCTCGTCCATTACGATCGCCATTCCCAACGACGCAACCAACAGCGGAAGAGCGTTGCTCCTGCTGGAAAGCCTCGGCTACATCAAGGTGAAGGACAGCGCGGGCATTACCGCCACGGTGCTGGACATTGAAGATAATCCTAAGAATATCGAATTCAAGGAAGTCGAAGCCGCCCAGATTCCCAACGTACTTCCCGACGTGGATTACGCGGTGATCAACACCAACTACGCGCTGGAGGCAAAGTTGAGTCCCGCCAAAGACGCGCTTGCTCTGGAAGGCGCTGATTCTCCCTATGTCAACGTGCTTGTTGTCAAAGAGGGAAACGAAAAGACCGACAAGATCAAGGCTCTCGCCGCTGCGCTGCAAAGCCAGAAGGTCGTTGACTTCATCAACGGCAAGTATCAGAACGAAGTCGTTCCTACTGTCTCAAACCCGACCAACGGCTTTGATGATTCGGTCGATTATGAAGCGCTCAAGGGTCAGACCATCACCGTTGCGGCAACGCCGGTACCTCACGCGGAAATTCTTGCGATTGTCAAGGACATTCTCGCGGAGAAGGAAATCACACTTGATGTGAAGGAATTCACTGACTATGTGCAGCCCAATAACGTAGTGGAAAGCGGCGAGATCGACGCGAACTACTTCCAGCACACTCCTTATCTGGATAACTTCAACGAGGAAAACAAGACACATCTGGTAGTGGTTGCCTCGATTCACGTGGAGCCTATCGGACTGTACGGCGGCAAGCAGACCACGCTTGATGCGTTGAAAGGCTAAAAAGAAAAAAGAAAGCGCGCAGCGCCGAACAATGGGAGTCGAGGGGGGCTGGACCTCCTCGCAGGTCCAGGGCAGCGCCCTGGCGGGAGAATGAGGGCAGAGCCCTCATGAGCGAGGCAACGCCGAGCGAGCAAGACGCGCTACGATACGCAATAAGCCCGGGCGAATCCCAATACAGCTTCGTCTTCCAAAAGCCATCCCCCGACCTACGCGCTTTCCGATATTCCCATCCGACCGGAAGGAGAGAATGACCGTGATAAAAATTGAAAACCTGTCCAAAACCTTCCAT
>ONWI01000218.1 GCA_900321515.1 uncultured Eubacteriales bacterium
CGCCTTCGACGTTAACGGCATATGCGGCAACGGCGCATGCTACGATATTCAGAAGCAGGCCGGAGTAGACAAGGCTGACCTGCTGGTATCGGTCACGCAGACCGACGAGCTGAATATCCTTTGCTGTATGCTGGCAAAAAAAATGGGATGCCGTCATTCCATAGCCCGCGTGCGCACGCCGGAATATTCCAAGCAGCTCGATTTCATGCGAACCGGCTTCGGAATCAGTATGCTTGTCAATCCCGAATATTTGGCCGCCAACGAGATTGCCCGAATTCTTCGCTTCCCGTCAGCCATCAAGCTCGAACCTTTTGCCAACGGACGTGTGGAGCTTGCTGAAATAGGTATTTCAGAGGGAAATGACCTTATAGGAAAGCCTGTGCATATTATTCATGAGAAGTATCGAGTGAGTGTGCTGGTTTGCGCTGTCAAGCGCGGCGATGAGGCGATTATTCCCAACGGCGACTTTATTATCAAACAGGGCGACAGGATCAGCGTCACCGCTTCACGTCCGGAACTGGTCAATTTCATGAAGAAGCTGGGGCTTTACCGCACCCGCACAAAGAGGGTTATGATTGCCGGCGGAGGCAATGTCGGATATTATCTGGCGCGTCAGCTCAGCGAATCGGGACACACCGTAAAGGTGCTGGAAAAGAAGGAAATCCGCGCCTTGGAGCTTGGCGACATTCTTCCGGGTCCCGAGATAATCTGCGGCGACGCTACCGAAAGAGAACTTCTCAACGAGCAGGGACTCGGCCATCAGGATGCTTTTGTCGCCCTGATGGGACGCGATGAGGAGAACGCCATTATTTCTATGTACGCAAAATCACAGAACGTGGGTAAAGTGGTCACAAAGGCGAGCCGAATATCCACTGACGTACTGAGCAGCATAGGTCTGGACACCGTGATCTCCGCGCAGGAGCTGGCTACCGACCGCATTCTCAGCTATGTGAGAGCGCTGCACAATTCCGAAGGTACCGGCGTGCGCACGCTCTACCGCATTGTTGATGGCAAGGCGGAGGCGCTGGAATTCAGCGTGCCGAATGACTTTGAATATATCGGCGTGACATTCCGTGAATTGAGACTCAAGAGAAATCTCATGATTGCCTGCATAATCCGTCGCAACAAGATTATATTCCCGCGCGGCGGCGACTGCATGGAGGCGGGCGACACCATCATTGTGGTTACCTCTATCGAGAGCCTTCGCACCCTTGCAGATGTTGTGGAATAAGGCGGTGCGGATATGAATTATCATATGGTAAGATATGTGCTTGGGCAGATTATGAAGCTGGAAGCTGCGCTTATGGGGCTTCCGCTGCTTTGCTCGCTCTATTATCTGGACGAGGGAATGATTCCGCTGCTGTCGGTCATGCTGCCGCTTGGAATACTCGGATATATCCTTACCGGCTTTAAGCCGAAAAATCAGACGATTTATGCCCGCGAAGGCTTTGTAATCGTTGCGTTTGCTTGGATACTTCTTTCGGTGTTCGGCGCGCTGCCGTTTATGATAAGCGGAGACATTCCCAACTTCATCGACGCCCTTTTTGAAACCGTGTCCGGTTTCACGACCACAGGCTCCACTCTGGTCCCTGATGTGGAATTGTTCCCAATGAGCCTTAAGATGTGGCGCAGTTTTACTCACTGGATAGGCGGTATGGGTGTGCTGGTATTTGCTCTGGCCATACTTCCCGCGGGAAGCGCCCAGTCGATGTATATTATGCGCGCCGAGGTGCCGGGTCCGTCTGTCGGCAAGCTCGTTGCAAAGACCCAGATAACCGCCCGCATTCTTTACGGAATATACATCTTTTTCACAGCCCTCGAAGCCGTAATGCTCCGTTTGACAGGGATGCGCTGGTTCGACTGCATAGCCAATGCCTTCGCTACTGCCGGCACGGGTGGATTCTCTGTGCTGAACGACGGCATCGGAGGTTATAAGAATGTATGGGTTGAGATTATAATAACGATATTCATGCTGATATTCAGCGTTAACTTCAACCTGTTTTACCTGCTGCTCGTAAGGCGCTTCTCAGATGTGCTGCATAATGTTGAAATCAAGGTGTTCCTGTCCGTTTACGTTCTCTGCACCATGTTCATCACATGCAATATCGCGCCTGTATACCACTCGTTTTCAAGGGCGCTCCGCTATGCCGGATTCACTGTGGCGTCGCTCTCCAGCTCCACCGGCTTCGGCAATTCAGACTTTACTACATGGCCGGGATTTTCCCAGACTCTGCTGATACTGCTGATGTTCTGCGGAGCTTGCGCAGGTTCTACCGGCGGCGGCCTGAAGGTTGCACGCGTTATGATTCTGCTCAAATCATGTGTCAGGGAAATGCGCCGTCAGCTGAATCCGAGAGTGGTGGCGACAGTCAAGCTCGAGGGACAGTCGGTTGATCTTGAACAGTTGAGCACGCAGGGCGCTTTTTTCACCATATACATGGTGATTCTGCTTGTGTCAGCCCTGTTTATCTCACTGGACAAATACGGATTTGACGTTTCCTTTTCCGCGGCGCTTACCGCGCTCAACAATATGGGACCCGGACTTGGCGCTATCGGTCCTTACGGGAATTTTGCGGAATTCACGCCGTTATCCAAACTGGTCATAATTTTCGATATGCTCGCGGGTAGACTTGAGATATTCCCTGTGCTCATTCTCTTTATGCCCAGAACATGGAAAAAAGCCTGACAACGGACTTTATTAAAGTGACGAAATTTTGACTTGAAAAATATGCAATATGACAAATACGTCATGAGCGTTCCCGTTTTGTGAAGTTATTATCAGTAAACGTCGGGTGAAAAAACAATCCAAAATTAACAAACTATTTACTTAAAATTCATAATATTTATTGTAAGTTCACAGTTATTTATTATTTTTTAGTTTATAATACCGAAAATCTCCCCCTTTTTTGGCGGGGGATTTTTTTGTGTTATTAAATAATTCAAAGCTTTGTAATATCTGCTTAAATCTTGAGTGTACAAAGTTTATATAAAATTAATGGTTGACTGAGAAATTTTTAGTGCTATAATGTTAATGATAGCTGAATTGCGCCCTGGTTCAATAATTCATCAATATTTTATCAAAGATAGGAGAACTGTCTATGTTAAAAAGAAGTGAATACGTCGTTATGTCGTTGTCATTCGTATTTATGCTTGCCATATTTCTTGTGATTTCGATGAAC
>ONWI01000111.1 GCA_900321515.1 uncultured Eubacteriales bacterium
CCAAGGACGCTACTGCTGGCATTGATGTAGACGCTGCCAAGGACGCTACTGCTGGCATTGATGTAGACGCTGCCAAGGACGCTACTGTTGGCATTGATGTAGACGCTGCCAAAGATGTTATTGATGGCTTGCCTTTTGTCACCAGCGGTGATGTCGATGCTGTTGATCCGAATGCGGAGCCTGTTGACCCTGAGGCTGTTGACGAATTGATTCAGTCATTCAAAGACAACCTGACCGAGGTCATGCAGTCGGAAGACCTGCCACTGGAAAAAATCGAGAGTCTTCAAAGCCTTCTTAATGGTTGGATTGCTCAGGCGGAGGAGATGAAAAATACTGGAATCACCGCTCAGGATCTGGAAGACTTCTTCGCATCTGCAACTCTTGAAATTTGGAAGCAGATAATCGGTGAGGATGAAAAATCCGGTAAATGCGGCGACAATCTTCAGTGGGAACTTGACACGGAAAGCGGCGTTCTCAGCATCACCGGTACGGGCGATATGTATGATTTCGATGATCCGTATGCGCAGGAGAACATCGACGACGATGACGATGATATTGCCGATGACGATGATTCCGGAGAAGAACTTTCTGATGAAGACAAAGCATGGTATGGCAAGTGGATTTCCAAGCTGGAAAGCGCATATAACAACGAAATTACCCAAGAGGTATTAGAATGGGTTGCCAAGGCTATTCCTGAGCTTGAAAAATTACAGAAAGATGAAGTTGACGAGCAAGACTTTGCCTGGATTAATCAGATTATTATAAACCTTGGAAAAGCACTGAAATTTGATATTGATTCGGTAGAAGAGATTTCTGAAGAAGAGATTGCTGAGGTAGTGATTCCTGAGGAAGAAACTTCTGAGGAAGAGGTATCATGGCTTGGCAAGCTGATTGCCAAACTGGAAACCAAAGTTGACAGTGACAAAATCAACAGCTTCATTTCCAAGCTGATTGTCACAGGTGAAGATGCGGATGATGAGGATAATTCAGAGGATGCTGACGATGCAGATGAGACCGCTTTCATCGCACCTTGGTATCCGATGTACCCGTTAATCCACTTCGTCACGATTGACAGCGGCGTAACTTCTATCGGAGCCAACGCATTCCCCAACTGCGCTCTCGGATCCATTACCATTCCCACGTCGGTCATACGCATTGGCGATAAGGCGTTTGAAGATTGCCTCATCGAAGACGTATATTACGCCGGCACCGAGGAAGAATGGAAAAAGATCCAGATGGGCGTTGGCAACAGCGAAGCCTTTGAAAACGCTACCATGCACTATCTTGGTTCTAAGCAGGATGAAGATTCCGACAGCAAATCTGACGGAAAGTCCTCTGACGGAAAAGACACCGGCGCAAAAGATGCGCAGCAAGAAGATGAACCCAATGTGATTGACAGCCCCGCTACTGGTGAAAGCGCACCCACGCTGGCGCTGTTTGCTATGCTGGCGAGCCTATTCTCCATGGCGGCGGCATTCCTGATCGGCAAGCTGCGTATGCGCGGCTCTGAGGAATGCTGAGCATTCTGAGCGTTTGAACGCGATAGCGCACATGGTTCCACATTCTGTATTATAATTGATACCGACCGTACAGGTGGATAATCTGTACGGTCGGTATTTTTTGTTCACTTCAGGAACGAATGATTTCTTTATTTGAGGAATAGCATGATTCTACCGCATTAAGCAATATCCGTCAGTTTGAGATCCTTGACCTTGCGCAGAGAGATAGTGTAAATTCCGATGGAGTACAGCACTGTAATGCCGGCGGAATAAAGCCATCCCAGTATGTTCGGCGTGAGATAGAAGCCTGCGCCACGGTGCTCCACAAACCGCAGTATCATATAGCCGCATCCGGCACCGGCTGCAATGCCAATCAGGATGCCGACAATGGTGGTGACAACCGCCTCGCCTGCCACAAATGAGATGACCTCTTTTGTGGTGAAGCCGTTTATCCTCATAACGGTCAGTTCGCGCTTTTTCTGATTGATGTACATATTTGCCAGGTTGAGGAGAATGAAATATGCCATTACGCCCGCCATGACGATCATAACGATTATTAACATCCGCAGCGCCTCGGCGGCCTTCATTGACGTTTTGTAATAGACGGGATTGCTGGCGATTGCAGTAACGCCTTTAATGCTCATAAGCTCATCGGATATTCCGCTTATATCCTTGCAGTTTCTAAGGAGGAAGCAGTTGTCCTGCACCTCTTTGCCAAAGACATTCCGGTAAGCTTTTCTGGACATGACATATCCCATGCCGGTGAAATTCTGATAGATTCCCTCGACTTTCACATCGTAAGGCTGAATAGCATCATCGTAAAGTGTGATGGTATCGCCGACATTCACGCCGTAATACTCGGCTATACGGCGCATGAGACATATGCCGTGGTCTCCCGGAACAACCTTTTGATTGGTCTTCGGATTTGTCATTTTAAGGTTCTTTGCAATTTCATCCTTGTCGCCGCATATGAGCTGACCGCCGGCGATTTCCCTGTCAACGCTGAAGCTGACGAAATTCCAATACATCTTTGTGTATTCCACATTGTTTTTTTCGAGAAGCGCCTGAATTTCATCCGCGGTGGTTTCCGAAACATTCGGGTCAAACGACACGCGGTTATCATGCCTGAGTATGTCACGGTACTGAAAATCAACGGCTTTGCTGATGCCGAATTGCAGGGTAAATCCGATGACCAACAGGGTACAGCAGCCTGCCACGCTGATAACCGTGACGAATACCCGGCGGATATCCATCCGGATATTGCGCAGAATCAGTCTGTAATAAAGCGATGAGCGGCTTTTCTTTTTCCGCACGGATAGCACATTTTGCTCGGGCATTTTGTCCTTCATCAGTTCAACTGCGGGATGTCTGACCAAATCGGCGTATGCCCACCATACGGAAAGGAACGCGAGCAGAATGCTCACTCCAAACGTGGCAAGCGCAAGGAAGACGTTGAAACTCAACGGTATGCCCTGAGTTACATAAAATTGTTCGTGTGATCCAAGAATAAGCCTCTGCAAGACAAAATAGCTCAGCGTCGTGCCCAATAACATCCCGAAAAATGTAGCGGATAGTCCGAAGAGCAAATATTTGGCGGCGACGTTGTGATTGTAGAAGCCGAGAGCCTTCACCGTGCCGACAAGCTGTCTCTGTTCGTCTATGATACGCGCCACGGTGGCGTAAATTACCAGCATTCCCACCAGCACAAATAAAAGTGCAAAGGTCATGGCAAGCTTGCGTATATTTTCGGCTGAGGTTTTGGCATGTACATATCCGGAATCGCATTCCGCATTCAGAACAACCCAGCGACATGCGTTCAGAGCGACCAAAGCGTCTTTTGCTTTCTGGAGATCCTTTTTGCCCTGCTCATATTTCTTCAGGTTTTTGGCGTAATCCTTTTTGCCCTGAGCAAGCTGTTTTTTGGCGTTGTCCAGTTTTTTGACGCCGTTGCGATACTGTGCCATGCCGTCGTTGTATTTCTTTAACCCTTTTTGATATTGTTTCTGACTCTTTTTGTATTCACTCAGGCCGTTGTTGTATTTTTTCAGACCTTCACTGTAGCGTCTTGCCGGACCTATGAGCGGCTCCAAATCTTCGGAACTGATCTCCAGATCGGGCGCCATTTGCTTGAGTTTCTCTAAAGTTTCGTCAACTGACGCTTTGGCGAGATAACTCTTGATTGTCTGCACATATTCTTCGGTATTGCTTTCATATTCTGTACCGGCAAGCAAATTCCTTATCGACGTCCTGAGCTTTTGTTCGGAAGCGTCAAGTTCCTTTTTGCCCGCCTTTAGCTTGCGGTTCGCTTCGTCAAGCTGTTTGCGGCCGGTTTCAAGCTCTTCCCATGAGCTGTCAAGCTCTTTTTTTGCATCGGCAAGCTGCTGTTCGCCTTCGGCAATCTTCTTGGCGCTCTCGTCGAGCTTCTTCTGTCCGTTGTCCAGTTTCTTTTTTGCGTCGGTCAGCTTTTTCTGACCATTGTCAATGCTTTTTTGATATTTCGCCTTGATATCCGCATCGCGCATGGCGGTACGCTTCTTCGCCAGTTGACTCAGAAGGTCTGCCCTCCTGGCGGAAAGTTTATCGTAATCCTCGCCGATGAGAAGCATGTTTTCAGGCTTGTCCATCATGACAACCGCCTTTGTGTAGCAGCCGTTGAGCTTTTTTGTGTCAAAGGCGTCGTTCGTTACGATGACATATCGGCTGCCCCCGCTGAAAGCTTCCCTGGTATAGTGGTCGGCGTGAACGAAGCTGCCCGTTATGTGGAATTCGGTGCGGAGCATCAATGGAGCACAACTTCCGTCCACCGCGCCGATTTGAACTGTATCGCCCACATGCAGCCCCATCTGATCCATGATTTCCTCTTCCACCGCGCATTCAGAGGCGTCCTGTGGCATGCGCCCGTTGCGCAGTTCCGGCAGGCTGATTCTTTTTGACGGTGAAATCACATATATCGACATGTTGTTATCTTCACCCAGCACTTTGGCAGAAGTCTGATAGACTCCCTCCGCGTCGCTGACGCCTTCCACATTCTTAATAGCGGCGATATCGTCTTCCGTCAGCAGCAAGGTGGATGTAATTTCAAAATCGCGGAAATGAAGTTTTTTCATATAATCCGACGCGTTGGCGATCAGTGCGTCAGAGGCAAAATTGATGGCAAGAAAGGAGGCGACTGCCAGCATACTGATGACCACAATCGAAATATAAGATACAAATTGCTTGGAAATATTTCTGAGAGCGTCTTTGCGTTGTGTTTTTTTCATATCAGCACCTCACATATCACCACTTTATCTCGGCAGCCGGCAGAGGATAAAGATTGCGTTTGATGCTTGCTATATTGCCGGAACGCATTTTGATGACGCGGTCTGCCATTTTTGCTATCTCAGCGTTGTGAGTGATCATCACAACCGTGGTGCCGCGTTCCTTGACAATTTTTTCCATAACCACCAGAACTTCCTGACCGGTCTGATAATCCAGCGCCGCGGTGGGTTCGTCCGCGAGAATCAGACGGGGATTTTTGACCAGCGCTCTTGCTATGGAAACGCGCTGCTGCTGACCGCCAGACATCTGCGAGGGGAAGTCCATGCCCTTTTCGCCCAGACCGACCATGGAAAGAGCATCCTGCGGGTCTGAGGGATCCTTGGCGATCTCAGCGATGAATTGTACGTTCTCCAGCGCCGAGAGGTTCGGCATCAGATTGTACGACTGGAAGATAAAGCCGACATATTCGCGCCGGTATTTTGTGAGATCATCGTCCGATGGGTGAGAGAAGTCCTTGCCTTCAATCGTCAGTTCGCCTTCCGTGAGGAAATCCATGCCGCCGATAATATTCATCATGGTGGATTTGCCGCAGCCGGATTCACCCAGTATCACGACAAATTCATTCTCATATATGTCGAGATTGATTCCGTCAAGTACTCTGGAAACGCCGTCGCCGGACGGAAACTCTTTGACGACATTTCTCAGCGAAATCAGGACATTGCGTTCCTCCTCCGAAGATACGATGAGTCCCTTTTCATCGATGGTGATGGCGGCAAGTGATGCCATGCGTTCGCAAAGCTCAAGCTCTTCCGCATCGTAAAGGCTGTCGTCTTTTTTGTTGATGATCTGGACACAGCCGACTGTCTTATCCGCGTCTTTGAGCGGGACGCAGAGCATGGTCTTAGTCACAAAGCCCTTTCCGTCAAAGACCGAGCCTTTAAATTTCTCTTGTTTGGAAGCGTCCTCGATTATGACGGATTTACCCGTTGTGGTCACAAGACCTTCTATGCCTGAATCGGTGTCAACGATTACGCTCGAAATATCTGACGGTCCTATATGGAAAATCGGAACCAGACGGTTTGTCTTGTCGTCGAGAAACCAGATAATCCCCGCCTGGCTGTTGAGCACCTTCACGATGATTTCCAGACTGCCCGAAAGGTTTTCTTCCAGGCTGTCCTCTTCGAGGAGCTGCAACATGATGTTCCATGCCGCCTGCGCAAATTTTTTGTTGTGACTCACGATATCCCTCCTGATGAATTAAGCATATTTCTTAGTCAAGTATATCACATGTTTTTCAATAAATGTCTATTATTTTTTTAATTTGTAGTATAGATTATGCTTACATTCTTTTGATGTTTTTTGTGTATTTTACCAACTTAAAATCCAAACACAAATCACAACAAACGCTCAAAATAGCATCACATTATATTGACCGTTTATCGGACAATAAATAGCTGAAACAGGCAAGCAGTGAGGTCTGCGGACCGACACGGCTTGCCTGTTTCATAAAAAGGTATGGAGATCAGAACTTGATGTTTTTAAAGCGCTTTTCGAGTTCCGAATTCAAAAGGTCTTCAAAATCAGAAGCGGGAAGAGGACGTGAGAAGTAATAGCCCTGCACAATGTCACAGCCCATTTCTTTGAGCATCATCAGCTCGATTTTATCTTCTACACCTTCGGCAATGACGGGGATTTTCATCTCTTTTGCGAGATCCAGGATGAGTTTTACCATTTGCACGGCGGTCTCGCTCTTATGCATATTGATGATGAACGATCTGTCCATCTTCAGAACGTCTATCGGCATGGAAGAGAGCATTCCGAGGGAGGAATAGCCTGTGCCGAAATCGTCCAGCTCTATTTCAAAGCCTTTGGACCTGAGCTTTTCGATAATATAAATAACCTGATCGGCGTTTTCGGTATAGGCTGATTCGGTAACCTCCAGCTTGATAGCGCGGGAGTCGAGTTTGTTTTCCCTGAGCATGTTGTCAAGAGTTCTTTCAAGGGTGGGATCGAAAATATCGACTCTGGAGAGATTTACCGAAACAGGAATGAGTTTGCCGTATTTGCTCTTCCAGAGGGCAACCTGCTTGGCAGCCTTTCTCCACACGCATTTGTCAACTTCGCCGATCAGACCGTGCTCCTCAAAGAGGGGAATGAAATCTCCCGGCATGACCATGCCGAGTTCGGGATGACGCCAGCGGACAAGTGCCTCGGCGCTCTTGAGCACCGGAGGTTCGCTCTGGATATCATACTGAGGCTGATAATAGACTTCAAATTCCTGATTTTTTACGGCGCGCTTCAGATCGTTGATCAGACGCTGCTCGTAATGCTGCTTTTCACTTACCTTCTCGTCATAGACGACAAGCTGCTGCTTATCAAACTGACCGCGTGCCATGTTGCAGGCTATGCGGGCTTTGTCGTACATTTTTTCAGGATCGGATTTTGTATTATCGGGTAAAACGCCCATACGCAGACGGACTTTGACATTGGGCAGCATCTCGTCTAATTGGTGCTGAAGCTTATTCAGAAGCTCTTGGTAGTCATTGTTTTTCCAGCGGAAAATACAGAAATGATCCGCCTCTATTCTACCTATGAGGGTATCAGGGGCGTTGAAAACAGCCTTTAGCTGCTCGCCGAGTGTGCTCAGAACAGTATCGCCGAATTCCTGACCGTTAAGCGAATTGATAGAGTGGAAGCGCTCGATATCCAGCACAATGGTGTCCATCGGCTTGCTCTTGTGCTTATTCTGCAATCGTTTGGCATACTCAAAGAGGAAGTTCTTGTTGTAAACGCCGGTCAGCTTGTCTGTTTCGGCGGAAGCAATCAGCATTTGGCTCTTTCTTGCCTTTTCCTTATTCATAAATATGAGCA
>ONWI01000065.1 GCA_900321515.1 uncultured Eubacteriales bacterium
CCGAACGCAGAGGCCGCAAGGGCCGCAAGAAGGTTTGCAATTTCTGTGTGGAAAACATCAAGGAAATTGACTACAAGGACGTAAACAAGCTCAGAAGATATGTTTCTGAGAGAGCCAAGATTCTGCCCCGCAGAGTCACCGGCACATGCGCATTCCATCAGCGTCAGCTCACAGTAGCCATCAAGCGCGCACGTCATGTCGCGCTCATGCCCTACACCGCTGACTGATCATTTAAAACCGCGGCACACAATACGGCAGCAATGCCTGTTGTGCGCCGTTTTTTTCTGCTTTTGATCTGACAATCAACAAATTTCATTCAATACGCCAAAGTCAAAGATATTCCACGGATAATCTGAAATATCCGGCAGAGAACAGAAGCTCAATTCCTCCCCGCCTGTCGGGTGTGTGAAGGTGAGCCTGTGCGACCAGAGGGCAATATCGCAGCTTTTGTCGCGGCTGCCGTATTTGCCGTCGCCGAGCAGCGGCATTCTGCGGGAGGCAAACTGCACTCTTATCTGATGAGTCCGACCGGTGAACAGCCTGACCAGCACGAGCGATTTTCCGTCAGTGCCGGCAATTGTGCTATAGGCGAGCCGAGCTTCCTTTGTGCCCTTCCGCGGGCGGTTCACGACATACGATCTGCCGCTCCGGGAATCTTTGAAGAGCAGGTCGCTCATTTCTCCCGCTAAAGGTTTCGGAACGCCGCCGACCACCGCAAGATAACGCTTGACGAAACCTCCGTTCTGTATCTGTGCAGAAAGTGCCGCCGCAGTTCCCGCTGTCCGCGCGAACGCCATTACGCCGCCTACATTCCTGTCCAGACGGTGCAGAGGGAATATCTCTCCGCCGAGCTGCTTCCTGAGCAGAGCAGCCATGTCCTCTTCCCCATCGCACTGCGACAGCACTCCCACAGGCTTGACGCACACAGCGAGCTGTGGGTCCTCATACAACATCTCTATCATTCATTTAGTCCTTTCAAAGAAAAAAGAGCCTTTGCTTTTGATCGGCATTAATGCCGTAAATTCACAGGCTCTTTTTGATTCAGTTGATTAATTATCTGCCGTGGCGAACAGTTACAATCACCTTTTCCCCGGCAGGCACCTGACGCACCTTCCTGGTGACTTCTACTCTCTTGACGGAAGGAGCTTTCTCCTTCGGCGGCTCTGCCACGGGATGCATCTGCGCGTCAGCAGAAATCACCGGAACATCCGGGGTGAATGTCGGCGCGATTTCCGCCTGCTGATAAACCGTTCCGCTGCTGCTGGCGTCAATAACGGGGGTAGACATATTCATGCTCATCTGAACAGGCGAACTGTCAAAGGCATACTGTGGCGTCTGCTGCGGCTGAATATACTGAAGCTCCGGTGTATTCATATTGACAGTCGGAGTGTTATTGCTCAGCTTGCTGATATCCACACGCTCATATCCTCCGTCAGAATACGGATTGATGGGCGTGTCAACCTGCTCCGGCTGCTCCTCAATTACCTCAGGCTCAGCCTGCTCCTGCTCCTGATAACCGAAGCCTATCGGATTCTGCCTTACAGGCGGAGCATATGCCGTCGGCGGAGTATAGGGCTGCGCGATATAGGGATTGTATATCGCCTGATAAGCCGGCTGTGGGAAAGGCTGGGGAACAAACTGCTGTTGCAGCGGAACATAATTTTTCTGCTCAACCGCATCGTCGGCATCGTCAAGTATCTTGTTGGCTTCCTTTATGGATGCTTTTGACGACTCAAAATTGGTCGGAAAACTCCTTTTGACTATAGGCTTGTGATCAATAGACTTATGCTCCGGCTTTTCGTCGCCTGTATCGGGACGCGCATAAGGCGGTTCTATCTGAGCGGAATTGTTCTGATGAGGGGGATTGCCATCAATCTCGCCGGAATTGACCTTCTTCGCCGTGTCGGATATGAATTTGGCGCTGTACGGTCCAAGCACAGGAACAGCATAGCCCTTGCCGTCGGAATAATCCACCTCTCCTGCCCTCATTGAGAGAAGTCTCTCGACTTCGCTTTCTATGGTTGCATCCCCGTTCTTCGCCTTAAGTCCGCTGTCATGCTTGATGGCTACCAGCTTATGGACGGCGCCTGTGAGGGAAGCGTCAATCTTGTCTATTTTATCCTGAAATTCATCAAAGGCGAGGTTCATATCGTCGCGGGCCGCAGTGAGGTCAGCGCGTATAATTGCGGCTTCCTGAGCTGCGTCCCCGGCAATGCGGATTACGTTCTCCTGATTTTCAACCGACTTCTGGAACAGTCTGTCTGTGGCACGCTTGGTGACAGACATGATGGATGAAACCGATTTCTCTATCTCGTCAAACTGACGTTCGCGCAGAGTAAGCTCACGGTTACGCTCCTGAACCGAATCAAGATGGAGCTGAAGCTGATTTCTTTCCGAGGTTGCCGCATCGACCTTGTTTTGCAGAGCTTCATTGGCAACTTTCGCTGATGAAAGGTTGTTTTCCAGCTCTGCAACCTTGCCCGAAATGGAGCTGACTGACTCCGCAAGTGATGCACGGTCACGCGAAATAGCGGTACGTTCCTCTTCAAGTGTGCGCTTGGCATATTCCCAGTCGCGACGTTCTTCTTTAAGATCATTGATCTCACGTTTCAGCTGTTCGTTCTTGCCAACTTCCTCATCGACCTGATTGAGCAGCTTTTCAAATTCCATATCGACTGCGTTGCGGTCGTAGCCAACAAACCGACGACGAAACCTATTGCCCGAATAATCCACGATAGTGCATCCTCCCTTCATTAGTAAGGTATTGTATCAAAATATATGA
Organism: uncultured Eubacteriales bacterium; assembly: GCA_900321515.1. Classification (GTDB taxonomy): domain Bacteria; phylum Bacillota; class Clostridia; order Oscillospirales; family Acutalibacteraceae; genus RUG762. The sequence goes on from ONWI01000065.1 coordinate 2,783, forward strand.
AATAACATCAATTGCAAAATAATAAACTATATCCAGATAATTAATTAGTTTAATTATAACATATTATTAAAAAATTTCAATATCATTTTTATAATTTTTTTATTTGTTTTATTATTGTAATAAAATCCTCACTCACTTATGGCGTATCTGCTGTCTCTGCCAATTGTCAGTCTCAGTCCCTCTATGGCAACCCTGATCGCGCGGTCGGTATCGTGCGATTCGGAATTATCTCCCAATCTGTCCCTGCGGGTCTGATTCCAGACAACATGGAAAAGCGCTGCTGCCCGTACATTTCTGGCAGCAGCCACCGCGAATATCGCGGCTGCCTCCATCTCGGAGGCAAGACAGCCTCCGGCTATCCACGCATCCCATTTGCGCATAAGCTCCGCTCCGTTAGGCATACTCCGGGGCGAATGCTGTCCATAGAATGAATCCTTGCTTTGCACTACGCCGGTATGGTATGGCAGTCCAAGCGCCTGCGCGCCGTCAGCCATATCGCGCACAAGCCCGAAATCAGAGACTGCCGGAAATTCTATCGGAAGATATTCGCGGCTGGTGCCATCCATGCGAATGGCTCCGGTGGCAATTACAACATCGCCCGCACAGACCTTTTCATTCATTCCTCCGCAGGTGCCGACCCTGACGAATGTGTCAACGCCCAGCTTAATAAGTTCCTCAACAGCGATTGCCGCTGACGGTCCGCCTATCCCTGTGGATGTTACAAGAACAGTCTCGCCGCAAAGCCTGCCCGACCATGTTCGGAATTCCCTGTTGAAACCCAGCTCACGCGACTCGTCGAGGTAAGCCGCTATTTTGGGTACTCTGCCGGGATCGCCGGGAAGTATGGCATATTTCGCCCTGATGCTCGTCGGTAGCCCGATATGATACATTATTTCCTCATTCATTTTTCTCTCAACACCGTTCGTTATAATGATATACACATTTGCACATCAATTATAACATACAGAGAGAAAAAAATAAACCCGATTTATAAAAAAACACCGACGCAAATTTCATCAATCTGCGTCGGTGATAAATTCAGTTATAAGAGCCTGTTGACGTATCTCTCCACGAGCGTCCTGCTTGCATCTTTTCCGCCATATTCTGCCCCGAAAAGCTGACCGAGCAACTCCGCACACGCTGAGATATGTCAGCAGGCTCTGAAGCCCTGAATCGGAAAAATTATCTCTTGCCGAAAATGGTCATAATGTCGAAATAATCCGCATCATTCTTTTCGTTGATATTGGAACCGGTTCCGGCAGGTGCCTTGGGATTGGTCGTTCCGCCCTGAGCTGTTTTTCTGACAGGCTGCTTGGATGCGGCAGACGCGTTCTGATCCTTCTTCTCAGGATCAATGGAGAATCCGGTGGCAATAACGGTAACTCTCATCTCGTCATCCATGTTCTCATCAAAAGCTGCGCCCCAGATGATAGTTGCATCGGGATGAGCTGCCTTTGTGATCATGGTGGAGGCAACGTCAACTTCTTCGAGGTTGATGTCGTTGGAAGAGGTGATATTGATGATAACGCCTCTTGCGCCGTTGATGGAGGTCTCAAGCAGCGGGCTGGAAATAGCCGCGTGAGCAGCCATGGAAGCCTTCTCCTTGCCCTGTGCGGAGCCAACGCCCATGTGAGCGTAGCCTGCGTCCTTCATAACAGCGGTTACATCGGCAAAGTCGAGGTTGACAAGTCCGGGGCTGTTGATAAGGTCGGAAATGCTCTGAACGCCCTGACGGAGCACATCGTCCGCGATGGTAAACGCATTGGCAAGCGTGATCTTCTGGTCGGAAACCAGCTTGAGTCTTTCATTGGGAATAACCACAAGGGAATCCACATGCTCACGGAGAGCGGCAATTCCTGCCTCAGCCTGTTCCATTCTCTTTCTGCCTTCAAATGCAAAGGGCTTGGTGACAATACCGACAGTCAGTATGCCCATTTCCTTGGCGATCTCAGCGATAACAGGAGCAGCGCCTGTACCTGTGCCGCCGCCCATACCTGCGGTGATGAACACCATATCTGTGCCTCTGAGTGCGGCTTCTATGTCCTCTTTGCTTTCCTCGGCAGCGCGCTGTCCTCTTGCGGGATCAGCTCCGGCGCCCTTGCCCTTGGTAATCTTTTCGCCGATCTGAATCTTATGGGTTGCCTGCGAACGGTGCAAGGCCTGTACATCTGTATTGATGGAAATAAACTCAACACTATTGACGCCCATCTGAATCATGCGGTTGACAGCGTTTCCGCCGCCGCCGCCTGCGCCGATAACCTTTATCTGCACCACATTGTTCTCAAAGTCCTGGTCAAATTCAAAAGCCATTTAAATTTCCTCCTGCTTCGGATTTTACGAGCAAACACGGACGAAAATCGTCCCTTCCACTCAAATTCCTTCATTTTTAACATGTCTGAATAATACTATACCTTATCTCAACCAAAATTTCAATAGAAAAATTATAAAAATCGACGTGGTGAGATAAATTTTTTTTTCGACTTCGCGCGGAATTATATGCAAAATGACAACGGCGGCATATAAAAACAATTTTATATTTGTAGCAATCATCAAGCATATTTCCCGAAACCGCGCATTTTCCAAGAATACGCTGAGTAAAACTTTTCAGCGTATTCTTTCACCGGTCATTCGGTTTTAATTCTTCCGTTAATCCAGTCGTCGCCGGTAGTCATGAAGATTTCCGCCATCTCGCAAAGTCTGCTACGGTTTTTCTCGCGCCTTTGCTCAAGAATAACCTCAAGCTCCTCCTCCGAAACCTCATACGACGGTCTGAAATAGACGTGACTGTTGTTAAACTTAATCTCGCCCTTATCAGATTCGGCGATATAACCATTGTCGAATATCAGGGCGTGAACCTCTTCCATCCGGTGAATTACTGTCTTTTCATCAATATCCCTGCCGAAAATAATAACTATGCGGCCGTCGTATTCAGCCTCATAACCTCTGTTCCCGTAGGTGATGGCAGTGAGTTTCATTTTTACCTTTTTAAAAGCGTCTTTTATATAAACAAAATTCTGAATATGTTTCAGAACAGCGACGTCAGTGATAAATCCGTCCTTGACATTGGTTCTCACAGAAAGACCCGTTAGCACCGGCAGCTTTCTCGACTCGGCAAGCTCGCTCGCACTGCCGAAACTCGAGGGATACGACGCATTCTCGGTATTGACTGCGCCGAGACTTTTTTCTGTTTCCAGAATCTTGCCGTCCGTGCTTATCACCGACCACTTTCCCATGACCGTCTCGGTCACTCCAAGCACTTCCGCTTGAGTAACTTTTATGACGACGGTTGACGGAAGCCTGCGTATGATGCTGCAATCAGCAATGTAAGGAAGCGTCTGTTCCACCTTTTTTTCAAGCTCCTGGGTATTAATAAACAGTATGTTGCCGCCCTTTTTGATATTGCATATGTTTTTTATCTGAGCCTCGCTGTAAGGGTTGTCCCCCGTCACCTTAACCTGTCTGACGTTGAGGAACACCGCAACGCCCACTGCGGAAAGGAACACCAGCAGCAGCGTCACCATCAGCACGTCAAGTGCGCCTGAACGCTTTTTTCCGCGGCGGTAAAAACTGCGGTTTCCCACAGCAGGAGAAACTACGCCGCGTGCCTTGGCGTTTCTCGCCGCTCTCGCATGCTCCTTTACCGATGACGTACCCTTATTCTTAACCGCAATCTCCGCCATTGAGCGCTTGCTTTGCCCAGCTGCCCCGCTGTCGGAAGAACGCTTCTTCTTTTTCCTGGGAGGGTCGGAAGCTCGTCTTGAAGGCACCGTCCTGTCTGGTCTTTTGGCATCAGGGTACTTCAGATAATATTTTTCAACCGCCGAGCTGTAATGATCCTCCTTGCCAAGAGCGTTGCTGTATCTCTCCTCAGCCGTGAGTCCGGATTTTTCGGCGGACGACGTATTGTTTTTCTTAGATTCAGCCTTCTCTTTCTTTTTTGAGGTCTTATCAGACCGGGATTCAGCTTGTTTCTTGATCTTATCTCGTTTTGCCCTGGATTCTCCTGCCGCCTTGTCCTGCTTCCTCCCTTTCCGCACACGGTTATTGTTATTCTCCGCACCGTCCTGCTTTTTCTCTTCCTTCGGCTTATCGGAACGCACCAGCTTAAGCTCGGCGTAATTCACCTTGGATTTGTTGCTGTAGGCATTGGCGTATTTGGACATGTCTGGCATTGACGGTTGAGCAGCTCCGGCAATACTGTCTGTGACCGCCTTGCTGCCTCTTTTCTTTTTACTGCCCAATCGTAACAACTCCTCTTTCTGAAATCGCTCGTTTTGAGACGACTACTATTTTATCACTTATCCCAATCGTTTTTCAACATTCAGAAGTTACATTTTTCTGACAATATTGTTACACCTGCGGAAAAACGGAACGTCACATTTTTCCATGTTTTCTGAGCGTATTGCACACAACCTCGAATATCCGCTCCCTTGAATCGAGTATAGCCATCTTGCGGGCGTTAGCCGACATTTCATCCAGCTTTGCCCTGTTGCCTGCCAGTCTGTCGGCCTTTTCCATAAGGAGCTGCGGAGTGATATCCTTTTCAACAATTATCTCTGCCGCGCCGCGATCGACCAGCGCCATTGCGTTGTAGTACTGATGATTCTCAGCGACATTGGGCGACGGAACAAGTATAGCGGCCTTGCCCAGCGCCTGTATCTCTGTAAGCGCCATCGCTCCCGAACGGCAGATAACCAGATCTGCCGCCGCCATTACTCTCGGCATGTCGCTTATGTACTCGCGCACGTCAAGATTGGGACAGCTTTCAGGATCGACGCCTCTCGCTTTTAGTTCATCGAGGACGAAATGACCGTATTTTCCGTAACCGTGAATATGCTGATACCTGCCGTCTTTTGCACTGCGTTCCAGCAGATCGAGCATGGATTGGTTGATGGTCCTGGCGCCGAGCGAGCCTCCGAAGGATACTATCAGAGGACGGTCGTCAACCTTCAGCTCTCTGCGGGCGCGCGCTTTATCATACTCCAGCACTTCCGAACGGACAGGATTGCCCGTCACAACAAACTCCGTGTCGGCTGATATGCGGGATTTCGCGTCCTCCACCGCGAGCATCACGCAGTCGCAGTAGCGGGCAAGCATCTTTACTGTAACGCCGGGGAAGGCGTTCGCCTCGTGTACAAGTACCGGCACTCCCATCTGTGCCGCCTTGCGCAGGACGGGTCCGCAGACGTATCCGCCTGTGCCGATGGCAATATCAGGCTTAAAGTCGCGTATTATCTTTGCGGCACGCACACCGGAAAGTGCCAGATGTCTTACTGCCTCCAGATTCCTTCCGATATTTTCAAGGGTGAGCTTGCGCTGAAAACCGGAGACAGGCATTGACGTATATTCAAAGCCCGCCTGCGGCACCAGCCTTGACTCCATTCCTGCAGGCGTGCCGACAAAGAGGATTCGGGCGTCGGGGATATTCTTCTTGATGGTATCGGCTATGGCCAGCGCGGGATTGATGTGACCCGCTGTTCCGCCTCCTGACATCAGTACGTTCATAAATATCTGCTCCTTTTACATTATTTTATTTAGCCGATTGTAAATATGAAAAAAGGCGATAATACGGGGCTTGCGCATTTTAAGCCGGAGCTTTTTTCTCCATCCGAGGGAAGGGCGAATTTGGATTTTCCGATTTCGGTATTCGCCCGACCACTCTTTATTTTCGGTGCGTTTCGCTCGCTCGGCTCCGCCGAGCTTGTGGGGCGCTGCCCC
>ONWI01000246.1 GCA_900321515.1 uncultured Eubacteriales bacterium
GCGTTATGCCGAACAGGTATTCCGCCATCTGCCGCGCGATGAACGCATAGACGCCGTAAGCGGCAACCAGAACCGCAATACCTCTGGCAATCCACTTCCAATACGGCTTGCTCTTCGGCATTTTTCGTGATACCATGCCGATCATCATCGCCCAGTGAATCCCCAAATGCAGCGACAGAAGCACAAAATTCCAATAGCCGCAAAGCATATGAACCGTTCGGGCAAGATACGCGCCGCCGAGGTTCAGCGAAGCGAAGATATACCTTGACAGAATCACGCCGCTGACAGCGGAGCCGAGTATAGTAATGAAAATCAGCGAGGCTGTGATGGTCTGAAAAACGCGATAGGACGTATATTTTCCTCCGAATATGCTCTTGATCCACTTGCAGTTGAGAATGTGATGAAGCACAAACAGTGCCGTCATGGCCACGCCGAGCCATTCATGGGCGAATTCGCCGATTTTGGAATAGCCCACCAGCAGAAGCAATAGCACGGTCATCGCCGCGTCAACGGTGATTCGGATTATCTGTCTTTTTCGCGCCTTGTTCATTTTGAATACCCCAGCGACCTGACCCATTCGCGCACATCATTTTCGGAGGAATCCACCTTGCCGCCCCGGATGGAAAGCGCGTCGCCGGTCTTTACGTCCGCGCCCTTTGCGAGCGTCTGAATGGTGTTCAGGCTGTTCGCGCCGTCCGAGCTGCCCTCATGCGAGAAGAAGGGAATGACCGTTTTGCCGGACAAATCGACGCTTTCCAAAAATGTCCACATCGGCATGGGAAGATCATACCACCACACCGGATAGCCGAGGAAAACCGTGTCGTATTTGGCAAGCTGCTCGGCGGTGAGTTCCACATTGATGGCGGGACGCAAGCCGTTGTCCTGTTCCTTTTTCGCCCGGTCGGCTGTGTCGTTGTAGCTTTCGGGATATTCCTCTTTGGCCAGCACGCGGATCAAATCGCCGCCTGTTTCGTCCGCCACCCAGCCGGACATGCTTTCAAGGTGTCCCGACCATGAGAAATACACCACCAGCACATTGGTGGATTGGGAAAGGTCTTGCTTTGCTTCCTGCGAAGCACGGGAAGCGCCGCAGCCCGCAATGGACAATGTGAGCATGGCAAGCGCAAGTGTCATGGCGATTAATTTGAAAAATCCTTTCATTGGGTTATCCCCTCTTCCCTATCGTTTTTATACAGATTTGCCCATTTCATAAGCCTGAGCGAAGGCAGGGCTGTTTTTGATCTCACCCGGCTGATAAACGCCGATACCGTAGACGACGCCTTTTTCGACAGCGCCTTCCACGCAATCGGCATAGCCGCGGAAGCATTCAATGGTTCGCTCCTGTGACTCGCGTTCATCATCCGCGCAGGTGACGATGTAGTAAAATTCCTTATCCTTCACTTCCGTCCAGCGCGCCACCGTGCGGTCAATGACCGTTTTGAGCTGCGCGTCGATGGAATAGAAATACACCGGACTTGACAGCACGATTACGTCCGCGTCAATGATCTTTTGCAGAACCTCCGCCATGTCGTCCTTCTTGGCACAGACGCCACCCGACTGCTGACAGTAATAACAGGCGCTGCAATAGCCGATTTTCTTCTCCGCCACGCGAATCTTTTCGACCTCGTTGCCCGCTTCGACTGCGCCGCGCAAAAACTCGTCACAGAGCAGATCGGAATTGCCACCCTTGCGGGGGCTTCCCGACAGAATCAGGACCTTTTTGCTCATGGTAATCTCTCCTTGCGTGATTATGATTATCTGCACTCCAGCAGAACATGATACAGCTCATCAGCGGTAAACTTTTTCGCACAACCACCTGTCAGGATGGTCGTATCGGCAACGGCTCTCAGATCGGTGTCTTCGCTGATACCCATCTCCGCCAACGTGGTCGGCAAACCGATTTCTTTGATGAACGCCGCCAGCGCGTCCACAAAGGCGTTGGCCAACTCCTGCTCACCCTTTCCGGCAGAGTCAATGCCCCAGACTTCCACTGCCAGTCTCGCAAACTGCGGCGCGGCTTCGGGCAGCATATGTCGGTACAACACGGGATGCAGCACCGCCAGCCCCTGTCCGTGATTGCAGTCGGTATAAGCGCCGAGCTGATGCTCC
>ONWI01000093.1 GCA_900321515.1 uncultured Eubacteriales bacterium
CCTGCACTCATCCGGGTAGTGGAACGCGCAAATACGTTTTTTGAAAACAGGTAAAACCATGTAAAACGTGTAATATAAAAAATTCATAAAAATAATTTACATAATTCGTCACAATATTTAGAGCAATAAAGATTAAAAATATAGAAAACATCCTCCGTATATGATATAATACCTTTATTGACAGTGAGAATATCCTCTGTTTGATACGCAAATAAATAAACGGAAAGGCAGGTCGTGAAAAAAATGTCTGAAATCAAAACGGCAAACATTTTTGACACCGAGGAATTCAATCAAAAATACTATTATGGAGGCGCTTTGGGTGCGCTTTACAGCCCGAAACGCACCACATTCCGCGTGTGGGCTCCCACCGCTTCGAGAGTGGTGCTCAATATCTTCCGCGAAGGTCTGGGCGACAGCCGGCTCGACAGCATCGACATGACCAAATCCGACAACGGAACATGGGTTCATGTGATGGACGGCGACCAGAACGGAATTTATTACACCTACTATGTCACGGTTGACGGCAAAACCAACGAAGTCGTTGACCCTTACGCCAAAGCAGTCGGCGCAAACGGTCTGCGGGGCATGGTTCTGGACCTCAGAACCACAGATCCCGAAGGATTCCGCGAGACCCCCCGTCCGCAATTCGGTGATTGCAGACCCACCGACGCGATTGTATATGAAACCCACATCAGGGATTTTTCCAACCATTACAGCGCAATGAGCAATTTCCCCGGCAAATTCCTCGCATTCACCGAGACCGGCAAAACTCTCAAGGACGGCACAAAGATACTCGTCGATCACCTCAAGGAGCTTGGAATTACACACGTTCAGCTGCTGCCCTCATACGATTATTACACGGTTGACGAGACAAAGCTGGATAAGCCGCAGTTCAACTGGGGATATGACCCGCTCAATTACAATGCCCCCGAAGGCTCCTACTCCACCGACGCTTACGACGGCGCGGTCCGCGTCAACGAATACAAGCAGATGGTCAGGGCGCTGCACAAAAACGGCATACGCGTCATCATGGACGTCGTCTACAATCACACCATGTTCGGCGAGCAAAGCTACCTCAACATGACGGTTCCGCATTACTACCACCGCACCCGTCCGGACGGCACCTTCTATGACGGCTCCGCCTGCTCCAACGAAACCGCTTCCGACCGTCCTATGTGCCGCAAGTACATTGTCGATTCCGTGGTATACTGGGCTTCGGAATATATGCTCGACGGCTTCCGCTTCGACCTGATGGGCATTCACGACATTGTGACCATGAATCAGATCCGCGAGGAGCTGAATAAAATCGACCCGACCATCATCGTCTATGGCGAAGGCTGGACAGGCGGCGAATGCGGCATTCCCGACGAGCTTCGCGCCCTCAAGTGCAACGCCAAGCAGTTCCCGGGAGTGGGCGCTTTCAGCGTCGATATCCGCGACGGCATCAAGGGGCATGTTTTCGAGCTTAAAGAAAAGGGCTTCGTCAGCGGAGCCGCGGATTTTGAAGAAACCATCAAGTTTGGCGTTGTGGGCTGCATCGATTATCCCGACATAGATATGGAAAAAGTCAATTACTCCAAACAGAGCTGGGCGCTCAATCCCACTCAGGCGGTCAACTATGTGGAGGCGCACGACAACCTCACGATCTGGGATAAGCTCGCGACCTCCAATCCCGTTGACACCGAGATTACTCGCATCCAAATGGATAAACTCGCCGCCGGCATCGTCTTCACTGCGCAGGGGCTTCCGTTCATACAGTTCGGTCAGGACTTCCTGCGCACCAAATACAACGAAGAAATAGGCGGCTTCGACGAGAACAGCTTCCGTTCCCCCGACAAAGTAAACAACATCGACTGGAACCGCAAGTCGCAGTACATAGATGTATTCAATTATTACAAGGGACTGATCGCCTTCCGCAAGGCTCACAAATCGCTCAGATTTGACAAAGCCTCGCAGGTCTGCGATAACCTTACATTCCTTGAATGTCCGAGAAACATGGTTGCGTTCACCATAGCCCCATGCAAGGACGGCGACCAAAAAGAACTGCTGATCATCTACAACGCCAACCGCAACCAAGAGAATTTCGCTCTTCCGGAGGGCGAATGGGATATCTTTGTCAATGCCAAAAACGCTGGCACAGACGTTCTGGAAACCGTCAGGGGCAGAATTATGATAGACGGCATTTCCATGATAGCCGCAGTAAAAAAATAATGCGAATAACCTGTTAATTTAAAAGTTGCAGAATATCGGGAGGAGTCATTCTTCCCGATATTTTTTTTACTTGCAGCCAAATAATTAACTGATTATTCACAGCGAATATGATATAATTATTTAGTATAGATATGCATTGATATTGCGAGTTTGTTAATTTATTGAAAAACAGTAAGTTTTTATTGACAAGCATACAATCATGTATTATACTCTAAACAGAATATCGGAGGAAATGTTGAAAATGAGCTTATATTTTAATTCGGTAATATCCAGATTTATTGAGAACAACAATGACTTCTCGGTGGCTTCCACCGAGACAAAGGGCGATCAGGAGATCGCTGTCCTGACAAACAGCAAGACAAACGCAAAGATAGTCTATTCACCTGACGTCAAGAGATTTTTTCTCTTCAGGGGTGAAATCAACTGCGCCGACGGAGAATACTCCGAGCTGCAGAGCTACTATTATGAGCCGACGGGCGACGACGCTGCCGACACACGCGAGGCGTTTTCGGTGGCTAACGAATTTTCCGAAACCTTCTGCGGTCCTGTAGCTACCGACATTATTCCCACCGCTTCCAGAAAGCTGAGCAAAAAGGACCGCGACAGCGATGAATCTTCAGCGGTATACTTTGTCAACCGCATTCCCGGCGTGCTCCCGGAGTGCCGCGAGCCGCTTCTTATGCATAAGGAATACTTCGACATGCTGCTTCCAAACAAATTCTGTGAAGAAGTGGTGGTTTCGGCAGTAGCCCGTCTGTTAAGCGACAAGAGCAGAAAGTCTCAGGCGGAGCAGTTCTTTGCCTTCCTCAACAAGATGTACGATTCGGGCGATATGGACGTCAAAAGTATCATTACAATGACCATTTTAAACAGCATAACCGGTCAGGAGCGTATAGAATACGTTGAAAGTCTTCTTTCGGACAGCCTGAGAAAGTCATGGAAATCCGCAAGGAAGTTCATCGGCAAAGAGGTCAAACCGGAAAAAGAAAGCAAATACAAGCAGATTTCCGATGAGTATCGTTCCCAGCTCATGCAAAAATTATAAAGGAGAGATCATCTTGAACAATCCAAATATTGACGGCAAAAACACATCTGTCAGTTATGTTCCTGCACAACAGCCTGTTCAGCCCGTGCAGCCTGTTCAGCCCGTGCAACCCGTTCAACCCGTGCTGCCACCTATGTACTACACAATGGCGCCGAAGCCGTCGCCCATTTCGGAACCCCATACCGAAGCAGCAAAGAAATCACTTGATTCCATCAACAAAGCAAGTTTTGTGATACTCTCGGTGCTGTTCGGCTGGATTTGCAGCCGCTCTCTCTTTGCTTTTAATTATGGAGTAGGAATAACCGTGATGGGGCTTGCCTTCTATCTGATCTACATTCCATTCATTATCTCTAAGCAAAAAAAGCAGATTTCACTCATCGGAATGCTGCTCTTTATTCCTCAGATTCTTATCATTGCATCATTCTCCTTTTTCTCTGACCCAATGACGATAGTTGTCGGGCTTATCTCCTCAATGCTCATCGCCGCCATACAGACTACCTTAATATCCGGTTGCTCCACCGGTCAACCATTTTCATTTGAGCTTCTCTGCGACACCTGTATATCCTATTTCGCTATGCCATTCATGAATTTTAACACCACTTTCACCGGGATATTCAAATCAGGAAAGCAAAACAAAACTTCGCTCAAGATAGCCATTGGCGCGGCAATATCGCTGCCTGTCGTCTTCATTCTCATAGTAATTTTTGCCTTTGCCGACGAAATGTTTGCAAGATGGGTTGAGAAAATCATTTCCATGCTCAACATCAATTTATTCAGGATAGCCTACGATCTTTTCTTCGCTGTCCTCGTCATGATGTATGTAATGCCGTTGGTGGTCACGCTTCGCAGCGGCTATCACAAGGTGTATGATCACAAGCAGTCCCGCCGCGTCATTGATCCGATAATAGCCTCAACTGTGCTTTTCGCTTCCAGTGTGGTCTATCTGGTATTTGTTGCTGTACAGTTCACATATCTCTTTGCCGGCACAGGCAGTCTGCCTGACGGACTCAATCTCGCCGAGTACAGCAGAAGAGGCTTCTTTGAGCTGGTGTTCGTGATAGTTGTCACAACAATAGTGATTGCGTTGGTGTGCGTTCTCACCAAAAACAATTCCAACGATAAACTTCCCGCGTATGTCAAGATTCCGCTGCTGATCATCACTGCCAGCAACGCTATTATAATTGTATCGGCAACGCGCCGTCTGCTGATCTATATCGGAGCATACACACTTACCGTTTCCCGCTTCAACGCCGCCGTGCTTATTGCGCTTATGGCTGTGGTAGACGTTGTGATTGCTCTGCGGATAATATTTGACAAACTCAGAGTATCGGCGGTCATAGGCAGCATACTCGCAATTACTGCCGCAGCATACTGCATATTCAATATCGACGGTTTTGTCGCCAAATACAATATTGACGAATATCTTAAAAATCCCTCAATGCGGGCTATTGATGTGGATTACATTGCAAGCGATCTCTCGGTCGCGGCAATCCCTGAGCTGGAACGCCTGATGAATACGACCAATAGCTATGCTGTTAGAGAGCATGCAAAGCTCGCTATTGCAAAAATTGCCGACAGATACGATATTTTCATCGGCGACAATGAACACTTAGCCCGCTGGACCATAGACCGCCAGAGAGCTGTGAATATCATTGAAAAATACAATATCACATGGGATATGTCAGAAGAGTATTTCGACAAATACGTCTCCACTTATTCAACCTACAGAGATCTCTGAGTGGCAGATATTGCTGCCTTGAATTAAAAAATTGCCGCGCACTGCAAAACAGTGTGCGGCAATTTTAGAGCCTGTTTATCATCTACGCGTGTGCGGATCGTGCCGTAAGAGCCGTGCGTGGAGAGATTCTGAACAGGCTCTTTAATTATGGGGTGACGAATTCGTAGCCTTTGGAACGTGCGCTGTCTATGAAGTCTGCGAGTATTGCAGCGTTCGTCGGAGAAACCGCATGGAGCAGGTACACTCCCCCGCTGTGCAGCCTTTCGTTCAGCTTGCTGAGCGACTGCGCGCAGTCACCGGGTGAATTTGCATTCCAGTCCTTATATGCAAAGCTCCACAGGCAGGTCTTATATCCCATGCTGTCTGCAAGCGCAAGAGTCTGCTCTGAAAATTCCCCCTTAGGAGGGCGAAGAAGACTCATTTCGTAGCCGTAATTCTCTTTTACATAGTCGTGCAGGAGGCTTATTTCCTCTCGGCATGTGTCTATTGATTTTTCGGGCATGGAGTAGTGCCGCCATGTGTGGTTTCCTACCAGCTGACCCTCATCTATCATTCGCCTGACCAGATCGCCCTCCTTTTTTGCGTAGTCGCCGGTAATGAAAAATACAGCGCTGACATTTTTTTCATTAAGCGTGTCAAGTATCTTTGCCGTATAGCCATTTTCGTATCCCTCGTCAAATGTGAGATATATCTTCTTTCTGGCGGGTTCCTCAGCAGCCAAGGCGTCTGTATCCGTGAGATCTATGAAGAGTCCGCCCAGTTCGCCGTACTTCTGCTGGGAAACTACAGCGTCCTGCGGACGGTTCAGCTTATCAAAATTCCTGCCCTGCCCCCAGCATATCTTCTTTGAGCTGAGCGAGTAAATGTCCCTCTGAGAACGTGTGGGCTGTGTCGTTTGAGATGATTCCGCGGTGGCCGCTGATTCATTTCTTGACGGCTTTTTTTTGGGAGCCGCGGAGACATAATAAAACGTATTCAGCGCAAACGCCGCAGAAAGTGCAAAGGCACAGACTGAGGACAGAAGGAGGACTTTATTGTAATTTTTTCGCAATGCTTTCATTCCCTTCATATATTATTGAAATGGCTCGATAAAAGCCGGTATTATTTTTCCCCACGAACGCAAAAAAAGACCTGCATCATTCTTGAAAGCATGGAATAATGCAGGTCTTTTGTATTTTTCGATTTTTTAAAGCGGAATAAAACAATAAAATATTGCTGATTGTAATTTCATCTGCAAATATTACAGCATTATTGTAAATAACCCTTAAGCCGCTGCGCTGTAATCGTATCAATAAGGCAATCCATAAGCAAACCATTATCAGTGTATTCTTCTGAGAATACCGTACCGTTTTCCCTTACCATAGCGGACTGTCCCATTTCAGCGAACGGGAAAAACAGTCTGACCCTTGCCTTCTGGACAGGAAGCGCATTTTCAACTGCCTCAAGAAGAGAATCAAATCCTTCTCCGTTTTTGGCGCTGATCCGCACACCTTCCACTCCGCAAATCTCGTCTGCGTCTGCTTTGTCCACCTTGTTCAGAACCGTTATCACAGGCTTCCCGCTTGCCCCCAGCTCTTCGAGCAGCTTGTTTGTTATGGTAAGGTGATCACGGAATACCAGCGACGAGCAGTCGCACACATTCAGGATAATATCCGCCTGCACCGCTTCCTCAAGCGTGGATTTGAAAGCCTCAATCAGGTGATGAGGCAGCCGGCGAATGAATCCTACAGTATCCACCAGCATCACACTGCTGCCGGAAGGCAGTTCAAGCGCCCTCGCAGTTGGATCGAGTGTGGCAAAAAGCATGTCCTCAGAGAGAACGCCCGCGTCGGTGAGAGCATTCAGCAATGTGGATTTGCCGGCGTTGGTATATCCGACTATTGCCACAGTCACCACTCCATCACGCTTTCTGCGTTCGCGCTGACGGCTGCGCTGCCTGGCAACCTCCGTGAGCTTGTCCTTCAGCGTGTCTATCCGCCTGTGAATGTGCCGTCTGTCAGTCTCGAGCTTGGTCTCACCGGGACCGCGCGTACCGATACCGCCGCCGAGTCTGCTCATTGCGATTCCCTTGCCGGTCAGTCTGGGGAGCATATACTTGAGCTGAGCCAGCTCCACCTGAATCTTTCCCGCGTTGGAACGAGCTCTCCCCGCAAAAATATCCAATATCAGCATGGTACGGTCTATCGTTCGCACATCAGTTGCCTGTTCGATATTGCGCATCTGAATAGGCGAAAGCTCGCGGTCAAATATTATCAGGTCTACGTCATTGTCACGGCAGAAATCAGCCATATCCCCCAAAAATCCCGAACCTACGCATGTCGCTGGGTCAACTGCCGGACGCTTCTGACAAATCACTCCGGCAACCTCGGCGCCTGCCGTGTGTGCAAGTTCCCGCAGCTCGTCGAGGGATTCCTCGGTATCCGGTTCGCCCAGATCGACTCCCGCAAGCAGTGCCACGGTCTGTTTGGTATCTGTATCGTGCAATTCCATAATTAATGAATTATTTCTCGACGTACTTGTTCATAACGCTTATCATGAAGAACGAACCGAAAATTGCTCCGAGAACGGAGAATACAATATTTATCAGGAAGAATGTGAGCTGCTTGTCAAAAAGATAGCTCAGCGCTCCCGAAAAATCCGTGGAATCATTGACATATGAGAATACCATTCCCAAGAACATAAAGATAACCGAAACAATCGCGCTTACAGACATGCATATTCCCATTCCGGTGCCCTTGGAACGGACGCCGTGAAGCATGGTATAGAACACAACCGCAAGCATTCCGGCAGGGAAACATAACGCAGCCATATGGAAATCGGCTATCATGGAGACGATAAGATAGGGTATGACACCTATGAATGCGCCGAGAGCAGCGCCGAGAATGCCCTTGCCTACGGTGCCTTCCACCTCGGTTGTGACGGAATCGTCACTTCCCGAACGGTCGTCGCCCATTATCTCGCGGTATTCGTCTCCGCTGTCATCAAACGTAACACGCGGTTCGGCGTAATCAGAATCGTTGTAGGTTCCGCCGTACTTATCGGAATATTTGTCATCATCATACTTCGACTTCATACCTGAGTACTCGTCGTAGGATTCATCGTATTTGCTGCTGTCCGCCTTAATGGGAGCATATTTGCGCTCGTAATCCTCCTCATCCCTTGAAGCCATGGGCTTCGGAGCGGGAGTCTCATGCGCCGGACGGCGATTCTGCTTTTGCTTTGCGCTGCATTCAGCACAGAGAGGTTGCACCATGTTGTCAACAAATGAACGCTTGCTCGCCTTTGCGCCGCACTTCACGCAGGTATTTGGCACCCGGAAACCGCTCGGACGTGCCTGGGCAATGACAAAATCAAGCACTTTGTCCATAGCGCGAAGCGACATGCTGCCTCTGCTCTCGTCAAAAAACAAGGCAAGATAATTTTCAACATCGCCTACCTGCCCCAAACCAAGCTCTCCGCCCTCGGCTGCAAGCGCGTTTTCAAAGCTGTCAAACGCCCTGTTGTCACCGGCTGACAGCATAAAAACAAAAAGCTTGCCTCCGTCCTCTTCGCTGACCGCAAAGCCGCAACCCTGATAGACCCCGTAAACAACATCGCCCTCTTTGCGATAGTTATTGGCTGACTGCCATGATGCAAGTGATGTACTCATCATAATAAAACTGTATCCTCCTCGGTAATTTATTTTCATAGAAAGGATTTATGGTAGTAATAAATATCATCATAGATAAACCATTGCTTTTATTGACCTCTGAATATTTTACAACATTTATTTCGACTCGTCAACATAAATTACTCTAATTAACTGCTCCT
This sequence comes from uncultured Eubacteriales bacterium, assembly GCA_900321515.1. GTDB lineage: Bacteria > Bacillota > Clostridia > Oscillospirales > Acutalibacteraceae > RUG762. The sequence continues at coordinate 8,805 of ONWI01000093.1, forward strand.
ATATAAATATTTTATAATTTCTTCATTTTTTTAATTTTGTCGGAATTTAATTTGTTATAAATAAAAGCTTAAAAATCGTTTAAAATGACATAAAAAAATTATTGAAATATTGTATAAAATATGATATATTAATAATGATACATATAATTTGAAGGCAAATGGCTTTGTTTTTCTCAGGCCGTGCCGGGAGGTTGTTCTAATTGGATGTGGTATTGAATTTTATATTATCGCATATTTCATCTTTTGACCAAAGCGTGCTTCTTTTTGTCAACAGAACCATGCGCAGCGCGTATTTGGACAAAATTATGCCGTTAATAACCAAGTTGGGTGACGCGGGAATCTTTTGGATAGCGCTTGCGCTGATTCTGCTTATTCCCAAAAAAACCCGCCGCACAGGCGCGGCAATGGGCGTCGCAATGTTAATCGGTCTTATCATTGGCAACGGCATTCTCAAGAATGTCATCGCGCGCACGAGGCCGTTTGACATTTCGCATCCGGTGCTGCCCAAAAACAGATTGCTGATTGACCCTCCTACCGACTATTCTTTTCCATCGGGACATACTCTGGCGAGTTTTGAAGCCGCGACAGCTATCTACAAGGATCATACGGTTTACGGCTTTGCCGCTTTTGTGCTGGCTCTTCTGATAGCATTTTCACGCATCTACCTTCAGGTTCACTATCCCAGCGACGTTATCGGAGGCGCGATACTCGGCTTCCTCTTCGGAATGCTCGGCAGCACCATTGTACGCTCAGTGCGTGATAGTTGGGCCGCTCGCAAGGAAAGGAAAAACGCGGAAAAAACTGACGAAGAAAAAGCTTCGGAGGATTCCTCCAAATAACACATCGGTCAGCTTCCCGATTTAATCTGGTAAGAAAGGTGATCTGATCATAATGGCAAAATTTAATTTATCTTCTTTACTGAAAGGCTCGGACAGCGGATTGCAGCTTGATGAGCGCTCGACTAAGGTCAACAGGCAGCTTCACATAATAGGTCTCATTATCAGCATTATGATGTTTATAATAACACTCGTTCTGCTGGTACTCGCAATATTAAAGGTCTATTCAATCAACAGTGATTTTAAATTAAACCATGTCACATACAACACTGCAAATAACGTAAACCAGATTGTTGCATCGCTTCTGCTTCTCCTTGTCACATCAATGACGGGACTGATATTCTTCAGGCTTTATCAGGCTAAGCCTCCGTTTTCCAGAGGAAATATCCGCATAATACGCGTAGTTGCGATTATGCTTATGCTGCTCTCGGTGCTGCCTATGATTTTTCAGTTAGGCGTGGCAGGTTTCTTCAATGTTACCTTGAAAAAAATCTCCATCAATTACATGTATATATTCATCGGCATTATTTTCTACTGCATTTCCTATATGTTTGAACACGGCGATATTATGCAGCGTCAGATTTCCAAAACGGTCAACGTACAGGAAAACATGATACTCACATTGGCTGAGGCAGCCGAGGCTAAATCCGGCAATGTCGGACAGCATATCAAACGCGTTTCCGAATATACACGCGTTCTGGCAAAAAATATGGGAATGAGTGATGATGAGGTTGAAAACCTCCGTCTTGCTTCCATGCTGCACGACATAGGAAATATTCTGATTCCCAGCGAGATTCTGGAAAAGGAAAGCTCCCTTAACGACGAGGAATTCGCTATTATGAAGACCCACGTTGTTGCGGGCGAACAGCTGCTCCAGAACGCCGAGGGCAAAGTCATGGAGATTGCCAGACAGGTCACTATTGACCACCATGAGCATTGGAACGGTGCAGGATATATGGGCAAGATCGGTAAGGAGATAAGTCTTCCCGGCAGAATAGTTGCTGTAGCGGACTCTTTTGACATGCTGATCAGCGCCAGAGGCTACAAGAGCGGCTGGGATACCAACAAGGTGTACCACGGAATCTGCGACGACAGCGGCAAAAAATTCGATCCTGAAGTCGTTAAGATATTTATCCAATGCTATAAAGAGCTTCTTGAAATTTATAAAAAATACAACAAGACGGTCAGCAAAGACACAGCTCTTTCAGATGATATTGTCGCGGGCTACGAAAAAATCCTCGGCGAATACAATCCGAGAAACAAGACCAAGGAAGACGAATCGGTCAGCGTATCAAAATCCTATCAGGATGTCGAGCTTGACCTCAGAAGGCTTATTTGACCCAGTTTGTTTTTGGAATTGCATTATTTCATCAAATTTACCGGTGCAGGGAATTCGCGGATTTCCCTGCACTTTTTGTGTTGACAGCAAAAAATCGCCGCAGATCCTTTAATACTAAGAGCCTGCGGCGATTGCAATATTTTTCAATGAACATTAAAAATAATTCATCGGATTGTTTGCCTGATTGTTCTTGCGTATCTCAAAATGAAGATGCGGTCCAGTGGATGATCCGGAGTTTCCAACTCTGCCTATTGCCTGCCCCTTTGAAACAGTAGAACCCGAGGAAATTGTAACCGCGCTCAGATGGGCATAGCATGTGGAATATCCGTTGCCATGAGAAATGATAATATGGAGTCCGTAACCGCCGGCAGTACGTCTGACAGTAGCAGTTCCCGAATCCGCGGCAACAACGGTACGTCCGTAAATGCCGCCGCACGAAATATCTATACCTTTGTGGAAACGTCCCCAGCGCGGACCGAATGGCGACGATATGCTGTGCACACCCGGCACCGGCCACATGAATCTGCCAGTACCCACTCCGCTTGGCTTCTTTGTACCCACCTCATAGACGGCGTCAACAGGCTGCTTGGTGACAGTGGATGAAATAACCTCGCTTGCCACCTGCTGACCGTTAATTTCTGTAACCTGCTTTACAACCTCGCGTTCACCCCGAATCCCCTTTGTAATGCACTTTGAATAGCTTGTATATTCGTTGTTGTTTTTTATGGTCTTCTTGGAATAATTAATTTTTTCCTTTACCTTGACCGTTCTGACGGTCTGCACCTTAAGCACAGGAAGCTCCTTCTCCAGAAGCACAGATGTGCCGGGAACAGGATCATCCGCTAAATTTTCATTGAGCTTAATCAGGCGGTCGTAAGACATATTCGCCACATTTGCGATAGACTGAGCCGTATCTCCCTCATTTACGGTGTAAAACTGAGTTTCGGTGCGCTTGGTCGAGATGGTTTTGGCAAATTTATCTGATGAAACAATCCTGTCTGTGGAATACAGACCGCTGATGATATCGGTGGTACCCATGAAGCTGACCTTTTCACCGGGAGTGCCGGTCTTGTATTTATCAAGGAAGCTCTCCATGATGAACTGAATGTCGCCGTAGCTTCTGGCGGCTGCGCAAAGCTCGCCGTTTATGTAAAGACCGTATGCGCTCTCAACGTTGCTGCTGTCGGCAAGAAGCGCTTCACAGAGCATTTCAGAGCTCATATTCATGGATGAACTCACAGAAGCCATCGAATATGACGGTGTGAGTGAATCTATGTAATCGGAACTTGTATTCGCCGTGCGCTGGCTCAACAGCCGGACTGCGTTGTTGTATACGCTCTCGTCCTCGATATAGCCCAGCACCTTGCCGTTGCATGTAACCTCAAGCTCGTGCGGATAATTTATAACATTAAATACAACCACCGCAAGAGCTGCAATGCACATCATTGGAAGCACTACATTTACTACGCCTGCAAAGAATCCCTTGTGCTGCCTGAATGTAGCGCCAAAACCTGCGCTTCCTGTCGCTCCGTCGCATATGTCAAGAAATTCATTCCATGCGCCTGAAACCGGTTCAGCCACATGTTTCCGGAAAAATCCGGATAATCTTCCGCTGACAGGATGGAAGAATTTTGATATTCTTCGGCGCTTGTTGTAAGTGACAAATTGCAGTTTAAGTCCTATCCAGCAAAGCATACGGTAAAATCTACCAAATACATTGACTTTTTTCTTTTTGCCGTTAGCTTTGATTTTTTTGACTATTTCTCTTTTTGTCAGATTGCTCATATCTTTATCACTCTCCTTCTGAGTCTTGATACGATTACAATACTGTTATATTATACTACAAATTTGTAATAATACAACCCCGAAACGACATTTTCTTGCAATCTTCGCATAATATTTTTCGTTCCGAGGTCGATTAAATATATATTGCACAAAAACTCCATCAATAAATCAGCATATTATCGTTCCTATGTGATATTACTGTGAGATAATGACGGACATCGGGCAGGCTCTTGCGGAATAATATGTCTGATATCAGCTTTATTTTTTCTGGTTCATATCCCACTTTACGCCGCTGAAATTGATTCCGTCGGTGAATGTCTCGAACTCACCGCAGCCTTTGCACATAACGTCAGAAGCAAACATTTCGATGAGCTTCTCTGATTCAAGCTGAGCAAGAGATGTGAGGTCAAAAAAGCTCATATTGGAGCGGAAATCCCTGTTTCTCGGGTCAAACCAAACGCTGTTGGTCATATTAGCGTAATCAAATCCTGTGTCGTAAGTTTTGGGGTAAAAACGGCAGGCAAGAACGCCGCCCCTCGTGCCAGGTCTTACATACGGCAACAGCCTCTCCGCAAATTCCGCGGTTGGTCTTTTGATAAACATAGGATCCTTGCGCAATCTTGTGCCGGATCTGAAGTCATCTATAAGCAGCATAGCGAGCTTTCTTGGCGTGTGTATGCTGTAGATGTCGCAAAGCAGCAGCGAATACAGAAGCGCCACAGCCTGGTCAAGTCCTTCCCGCTCAGGCAGACAGCAATCAAGGTCAAAATCGTTTATTGACATTCCCTTTTCACGCTTGAGCATCATAAGATCGAGATTGCTCTCTACAAGGGCATGGTAATTGTAATTTTTGCCGCGCTCGTCGGTTTTTTCAAGCAGTTCCATATTGTAATGCACCATGGGATGCACAAGCCTGTCATAGCAATAGTGGCAGCAGAACCCAATCGAATAGGAAAAGATCAGATCAAAATTCTGATGATCGGCACAGTATCGGCAGACCTTGGCAAGCGAATTAAACAGCACAGCAGGATTGCCGCCATGAATGGCTGAACCATATGAGCGCAGACTGCCGGACTGCCATGGCATCATTCTATGGAAAAAAAGTATATCAGGACCCTGACAGCCCCATATAAAAGCATCGCTGTCAAAATGCTGCATAGCGGTAAGATTCTCATTATTTAATATGTGCTCTCCCAGCAGCCAATGGCTTATAATATCCGGCATAAACAATACCCTCCGTTTCAAAATAATAGAGAAATGAACAAAACAGCAAAAAGACACAAGGCGAACGACAAATATTGCCGTCCGCCTTGTGTCAGAAAAGAGTATCAAAAAAGGGATAGGAGTAGGTGTAGTCCAAATAAGATCATAACGGAACAATCAAAACCGACCGGATGAGAACATGTACATTCAAAACCTGCACAGAGGTTCGTTTGACTCCCATTACTGTTATTAAGTATAAAGACATTTTATGAACACCTAATTAACTGATAAATAACACTTTGTGAACAAAGAAGCGGCATTCAAATCGTTTTTTTACTTTTATAATAAGTTTTATTGTAAATTTACAAAAGGCACTTTTATTCCGGACGCCGATTGGCAGCAGTCAAATGATTGACTGTGAATATCAGCTTTGAATAATTGAAAATACAGAAGCGACAGGAGTGCGGACATCTGACAAAATACGGTTGACTCCAAGAGAATTGACAATGTACCATTTGTTGTCCACCTTAGTCATAGCAACTTCAGCGGAAACCGTGACAGATTCAGCCTTTTGAACTCGTTTTTTTATCGCTGAGGCAAGCAGCCCTGCCGGATCATCCTCCGATCCGCCGTCCAGAATAGTTACCGTATCACCGAGAGCAGCGCTGCAAATGGATTCGATATCATTTGGCATGGTTATTATCACCTGAGCAATAGCCGAACTGCCGTCTATGCTGATATTATCACACTTCCACTCTATCCGGGAAGCAATCGAAACACATGACTTCAATGCCGCTTCGCCGTCGTCATACAAGTCGTGCTTTGCCATGCAGCACTTGTTCATAGCTCCTATATTGTAATCACAAAGAGCCTTCATATACGAATTCAGAAGCGATTCCGTCATTGTGCTGTCGTCCGACTTGCTCTCTCCGCAGGAAACACAGAACAGCGCCATCGTCAGAGACATAATCAGAGACATCGCCCTTGTGATCAGAAGCCTGTTATCCTTATCAAGCATAAAGCGATCACCACCGTGAAAAACATAAGTATCTGCAAATTGTACAATTCAATTATTTCTCATTACTGATTGATACTCATTTCCGGTTCAAAAAATATCTGATGTCAGCGAAAAATGAGTATTAACAAATCAGCGGTATGTCCTGCGGGTAGCCTTGCGTCTGGACACGCTGCGCTTGAGATTGTTCATCTTCTGCTTGCGTGAATAGGAAATGAAGATATAAGCAACAACTCCCAACACCGCAAGTACAAGGAATATTCTGAAAATCAATGACGCAAAGAGATTGTTTACCCAGTCAAGGATGGCAAGCAGCGTGCTGCGCTCGACCGATTCACTCGCCACAAGATTTATACGGCCAATCTCTTCACCGTCGTAAGTAAGAACGGCTGTGCCGAGCTTCTGACCCTTGCGGACAGGAGCTCTGGCAACATCGTTGACAAAGGTGATCTCCTTGCTGACACTTGTGGCTTTAACGCCCTTGGGCAATATGGTGCTGAAATCGTCCTGAGGAACAAGGGTGATGCTGTCCTTGTTCCAGGCGAGCTTCAGCGGTATCTTTGAAATCGAAACATTGGTATTGTATATGTCAGTGATGTAAAGATTGTTGAACGCCCATTCAAAGAGATTCTTCGCGTCGATAAAAGCGTAATTCTTATCCTTTGCGGAAGGGGCGTGATCATTGAGCAGCACGACAATATAGTGATAATCCCTGCCGCCGACGTTCTTTTTGGCATAGCCCGCGAAACAGTGGCCGGATTTGATGAGGTAGCCTGTCTTTACGCCTTCGCAGTACTGATAGAAGTAATCTGTGCCGTCTGCGCCCTTTTCTCCTTCGCGTATGAGCAGGTTTGTCGATACGACCCAGTGGACATTGGGATTCTTGTTGGTGGCAGCTATACCATAAGAATGAGGTGTGTAAGCTACTTCGGCAAGCTCGGGAATATTCATCAGGTGATTGGCGATAAGAGCCATGTCGTGCGCGGTAGAATAGTGATTTTCAAAATCAGTAGTCAGACCCGAGGCACATTTGAATTTTGTGTTGGTGCAGCCGATCTCCACAGCGCGGTCATTCATAAACTGAATGAATTCCTCGTTGGTGTCGCTGCCGTAGTACTGCTTGCTTATGTAATATCCTATCGCTTCGGCGGCACCGTTTTCCGACGCTACAAGCGCGTCGTAAATCAGATCGCGCAGGGTGAAACGTTCATTGACCTTGATGTGAGTCCACACGCCGGTGGCGCCTTCCTTATTGTAATTGACGAATCTGACGGCGCGGGAATCCACAACAACCATTTCGTCCAGCGAATCGGCACGTTCATAGGCAATTATGCAGGTCATCATCTTGGTCAGCGAAGCGGGAAGCATTTTTTTGTCGCCATCTTTTTCATATATGACCTTGCCGGTGTCCATGCTGAGCATATAAGCAGTCTCACATACCGGTTCGTATTCCGAGCGGAACGCAGCGTTTACTTCGACCGGCTTGTACGAAGGCACAGACACGCATGCAAATGCTATCAGCAGCACGCACATCAACGATAAAGCACGCTTAAATCCAACTGTCAATGTCATTTTTTCCATCTCCAACTGTATATTATGTAACTTACAGGTTATTATAGCATATATTTTTATATTTTAAAAGTGTTATAAAAGTAAATTAACAGTAAATATATAAAAAAAGTTGTTTTTGTCAGGATAATGATGTATAATGAAAGGGATAAGCCATTGTCAATGACAAGGCTGCATAGAACAGGAGCGTTATTCAGAATGATATATGTTACGGGCGATATGCATGGAGCCGTTTCGCGTTTTGAGGAAAAACCCTTCGCAAAACTGCGCAGCGGTGACATTCTGATCATATGCGGAGATTTTGGTTTTATCTGGAACGGAGACAGTCAGGAGGAAAAAATCCTACAGTTCATGGGCAGACAGAAATACAAAATACTCTTTATTGACGGATGTCATGAGAATTTTGACAAATTGTACAGCTATCCTGAGGAGCAATGGTGCGGCGGCAAAATACACCGCATCAACGACAATGTCTTTCATCTGTGCCGTGGTCAGGTGTTTGAGATAGAGGATAAAACGATATTCACCATGGGCGGAGGATTCAGTCCCGACGCAGATATCCGCACCAGCCGCGGCATGCGCTGGTGGGAAGAGGAAATGCCCACAATGCGCGAAATGGAACAGGCCGCTAACGAGCTTTACCGTCATTCGCTCAGAGTTGATTACATTATTACACACGAGTGTCCGACCAAAGTAAAGGACCTTCTTTCCAATAACCAAAACAACTTCAACTCGCTCACCGCGTTTTTTGACGATTTGTGCAACAGGGTCAAATACAAGCACTGGTTCTTCGGCTCCATGCACAAGGACAGGCATATTTCCTCAAAGCATACTGCGGTATATCTTGAGGTTGTTCCGCTCGCTGTGCCTCAAAGCTCTTTTTCCGAGCCGCTCAACCGCTATTTTCGACGCATAAACAGAATTGACGAGGATCAATACAATTGATATTTTGATTGCTTCAATAAACAGTCAATAATAAATTTAAATCAATGTATATTCAGAAGGGTGATTTCAAATGAAAATAAAAAACAACAACACCGTCATGATCGTAGTCATATGCTCCGTAATAGTGGTTGCCTTCACGGTTGCGGCAATAATGTTCGCCAACGGGAGGAACACGGACGACGCGGAAGGATTTGAAGGTCCTCTCCCGGAACGCTATGTTGGAAGCTGGGAACTTCCCGGAGACAGCCATGTATTGCAGTCTCCCCGTACTACCGACATAGCCGAGGACAACGCGATTGCCGATGAAAATGATTTCGGCGTAACCATGACCTATGGGGTTTACAGCAATAACCGGGTGGGAACTATAAACAATCCCACATACAAGATGGAGGAAAACTGTGACGCAGCTGCCATGGATGAACAGGGAATGCAAAGCAATGGCATAATGCAGGAATTCAGGGAAAACGCCGCCATTACCAAAATAGAAATCTACAATGAGGACGGCAGCACTCTTTGCGATACAGTGTTCATTATAGACGGAGAATATCTCATCTACTTCGGCACCGGCAATTATGTATTCTGCGCCGTCAAGCTCGACGCAGTAGGATAAATTGTCGCAATGACAACAAAGAGATAAAAGAAAAACGAAAGCGCGCAGCGCCAATAATGGGAGTCCAGGGGGGCTGGCCCTCCTGGCAGGTCAAGGGCAGAGCCCTTGCGGGGCGGTGGGGCAGCGCCCCACAAGCTCGGCGGAGCCGAGCGAGCGAAA
>ONWI01000034.1 GCA_900321515.1 uncultured Eubacteriales bacterium
ACTTTGTGTATTAACGAGGATTTGGGCAAAATATGGCGGAAAGAGATGCCAGCTGCCAAAGGCAGCGTGCCAGACGTGCGTGGAGAGGTACGTCAGCAGGCTCTTATTCCTTGCCGTTGATGAGTGGCGTCAGCTTTTTGTATATTGCGATGGTGATGACCGCGCTGACCATACCCTTGATGAAGGTGAACGGCATATTGAAAACGATAAGGCATTGCCACAGATTTTTAACCGAAGGATTGATCGCCTGATACATTCCGATGATTGCTTCCATAGGCATGAAGGCAGTGTATATGGGATAGACCACATAGTAATTGCTGAATACGCTGAGGACAGCCATCATCGCCGCGCCGGCAATACTCCCGATAACCGCTCCGCCGAAATTCGGGCGGAGTCTGTAGATGATGCCTGCCGGCACCACAAAGAATACGCCAAGAATGAAGTTGCTCAGTTCGCCTACGCCTCCCGTAGTGGTGGAAAAGAGGTTGACGAGATTCTTGACAAGGCACACAACCGCGCCGTAGACCGGTCCCATTGAGAATGCCGCAATCAGCGCGGGCAGTTCGGAGAGGTCCATCTTGATGAACGAGGGCATGAGCGGTACGTTGAAGCTGAAGAACATCAGCACAGACGAGAGCGCCGAGAGAATTGCCGTCATCACCATGCGGCGGGTGTGATTGACGCGTTTCTGGGACTGGCTTTGGATTTTCTTTGTCTGTTTCACAGATAAAACAACACCTTTCTTTTTTTGGACTGCCTGCGCCAAAGAAAAGCCCTGCGAAATCGTATGAAATCGCAGGGCGCAACATATGCAGGTGTTGGCTTGCCGGAATACGGCAGCTTTGCTTGCACATATCTTCTTTCATCCGGACTCTTTCTGACCATTACATTGTGAATCGTCAGTCATTACCGTCGGTTTCGGAATCGCACCGAATCAGCTTTCGCGCGCGGACTAACACATATTTGCCATTTGGCAGACTGCGCATTACCGCCGGTGAGGATTTTCACCTCGCCCTGAAGACAGTTCAATTTAATCATTTTTCATTACCATTGTATTACTTCCGACCGTTTTTGTCAACAGTAAATTTGTTATTTCTTTGCTTTTCGGTTATCCTCGGTTATCTCGAAGACCTCGCCGGTGGAATAATTCGGCTTGTTGCGAACCGGCTGTTCGGTAAGCACAGCCGGTTTATCGGAAACCTTCTTGTATTCCGGCTGCTTCTGAACGGGTTTCTCCTGAACGGGTTTCTCCGGCACGGGTTTTTCGGGCACGGGTTTTTTGGGAACGGGCTGCGGTCTGCGCTGTTCCGGCTGCTTCTGAACGGGTTTCTCCGGTACGGGTTTTTCAGGAACCGGTTTTTCGGGAACCGGCTGCTTTTGAACAGGCTGCTTCTGAACCGGCTTCTCCGGAACGGACTTTTCGGGAACGGGCTGCGGTCTGAGCTGTTCCGGCTGCTTCTGAACCGGTTTCTCCGGCACGGTTTTTTCGGGAACAGGCTGCGGTTCGGAGGATTCAGGCTCGGGCTGCTTCTGTGCCGGTCCGGGCGTATCCGTAACTGACTCCGACGGGTCCGGAACTTCCGGGCTGTCGCTTTCCTCGGATGTCTCCTCGCCGAAGGCGTCCTCGTGCAGTTGGGAATCACGCATGTTCTGATTCATCTCGTCGATGTGGTTGCTGAGAACCGGAACATATTCCCTGAGAATGGGATAAACGACACGTTTGCGCATGTGCCACAGCACAAGGAGAATGATTCCGAGAACGGTAAGGAGTATGCCCGCTGGGAATCCTGATGTGCGATAGTCCATGGTTACCGTATGCTCGCCGGGTTCGAGATAAATGCCGAGAAGCGCGTCGCCTACCCGTATTGTTTCGGCGCGTTTGCCGTCAACGGTAACTTTCCAGCCGTCGCTGTATGGAATGGATGTGAACATTACGCAGTTTTCGGAAGCGGAAATTGTACCCTTGAAGTGTCCGTCGCCGTGTTCGGTGACGTTCCACTGATTCTGTCCGAGTGCGCTGATCGCAGTGTTAAGAGCTTCGTTGTCCATTTCGGCAATGAAGATATTGCCGCTGCATGTGGAATTAGCGCTGACGCTCACACGGACTTCGGTGTTTTCGGAGAGTCTGCCCATATCTATTATATAAGGCTCGTAGGGTGTGACGTTCCAGTTGGAATTGCCTACCTGAACATTTATGGAGGAAGCCGCGCGGCAGTCTACATAGATGTAGCACTGTGCTTTCTTACTGATGGTGTGCAATGCCGTGAAGGAACCTTCGTCTCCGTCAGAGTCGGCATAGAAATAGGAGCCGTTTATCTCGACGTTCATTCCCTCCTGTGTTTCCACCTCCGGAGCAAGCATCCTGTAAATCGGCTTGCAGTTTACGGCGTATTCCACGAACTTGTTCTGGACTTCAAATGGATTCTCGTATCTTTCGGTGTTGTTGGTGCTCCAGTAAACAATATCGTTGTCCACGGTGAAACCGCGTGACAGCGCGAGAGTATTTTCATATATATATCTGTAGCTGCCGCTGCTGTCGGCTATCTGATCGACATAGCTGAGCTGCGCGTGATTTCTCAATTCATGATTGAATACGACGTATTTCAGATTCAGTACCGAATCCACAAGAGGCACATAGCTGTTGTAGATATAGCTGTTGACGCCGTTTATCGCATACCCCAGCTTGCCCATCAGAGTGGTGGTCGCCTTGGGATTGCTTGAGGCAAAAACCGTAAGTCCCGGATATCCGTACAGCGCGTTGTCGTTGCATGTCTTGCGCGGAAGGAATTCCATGCGGCTGCCGTCATTGTTGTATCCGGCAGTGAGCTTTACGGCAGCCTTATTGATCCCGTAATCTTCAACAAAGGCGGAGCGGTCGGTGAACACTTCATTCTCATTGAGCTGGTGTATCATTTCCACGGAATTTGCGGACACTTCAAAGAAGCACAGCGCAAGCGCTACCGTGAGAGCCGTGCCCCTGGCGGCGTATTTGCCTACGGGGAATGCCCCGAATATCACGGCGTAGATCCCGGCAAGCGCCAGACTGTACCAGATCATTTCATAGCCGCTGTTGCCTCCGAACTTCTGCTCGACTATTATCATGGCGGCTACAAGCACGAATGCCCTGAACATGCCCTCGCGGTTGATCTGCTCTATTTTGTCGAGCGCCTGAATGCCTATCGTCAGCATCGTGAAGCACACGAGGAATGAATTGCGGTACGGCAGGTCATTTGGAAAGTGGAAGCCGTGAAAGGCGAAGTTTGTCCAGTTGTTTGCCATCAGGACCACAAGCAGTCCCAGAAGTCCGCCGAAGCAGACGCGGGTCCTTAATCTGATTCTGCGGCAGGTGAGGAAGATGGCTATTAGCAGTATTGCCAGAACAGAGCAGTAGACGTTCGGCAGGTTGTCGCCGCGTTCGGTGGGAGTATTGCCGTAGAGCGTGCGGGAGAAAATATCCCAGAAGTCAAAATTGCTCGTGACGGCGCGGGCGAATTTGTCTTCCGCGCCGGAGGTTTCGCCCAGGGATATTGCCGTCGGCACGAGAATCCACATGGAGAGCATTCCGCCGACAGCCGACGTCCATACAAAGCGGACAAAATTCTTAATATAGGCGACAGCCTTTCTGTCAGGAGCAAGTCCGTCGTAGCGATGGTTGTTTTCGAAGGTGCGCATTCCGTACCACAGAACCAGGAAAATGCAGATCATGTATCCGATGTAGTAATTGGTGGTGATCGCAAGTCCAAGCGTAATGCAGTAGAGCAGCGGACTTTCGCCTTTCATAACTTTTTCCAGACCGTAGACTATTAGCGGCAGCAGCACGAGGCAGTCAAGCCACATCACGTCCCACGAATAGGCTATGAAGTAGGCGTTGAGCGCGTAAGCGACAGAGAGCGCTACGGTGCCGTAATCGTCCTTTTTGAAAACGCCGCGGCAGAATATGGCAAATGTCGCTCCCGCGGTGGTGATTTTCAACACTTCTATCAGGGCGATTGCCTCGGTGAGGTTATCTCTGGGGAAGATCAGTGCGATGATGTTGTAGGGACTGCAGAGATAATAGGCTATCAGCGGCAGGAATCCGCTTCCCATGCCGACATTGTCCGAATAGGTTACGGAGCCGAAGGAAAGCGCTTTTTCGCGCATTAGCGAGAAGAATGCCGAGTATTGGTGATGCATGTCGATTATCATCACCGACTCTTCGCCGAAAGGGTAAACCCCAAGGGCGGTATAGCAAATCGCTATTCCGCAGAAAGACAGCAGCGCTGACATCCAGATGTAATAATGCTTTATTCCTGGTCTGCCGCCTCCGAACATGGCGTGGCATACTATCAGCGCCAGTATTCCGGCGGATATTGCCGAAATCAGACTGAACCAGGCAGAGCCTTCGCTGGCGGTGCATGACACATAGGTTATAAGCATTATCATGAAGAACGACAGGATATATTTGAGAATTGAGATGATCGATTCCATGCCGTTCTGCTCTTCATGCAGGGTGTTGGGCGTTTGTTGTTCCATAATTAGTTCCTTTCAATAGAATATATATAAACCGATAATAATGCATATTACGGATTATACGGCAATTTTATTTCGCTGATCGGACAGGTTCTGCATTCTGACTGGGTTGGGCAGGATTGTTTTCCAGCAGGCTGTCAAAATACACGCGGAGACCCGAAAGCTCTTCGATGTCGAATTTTCTGAGGAGATTTCTGCTCTGGGCGCGGACGGTGTTGCGGGACAGCATCATTTTGTCCGGAAGCTGTTCCATGGTGTATCCTCCCAGTACTACCAGATCGAGAATATATTTTTCTCGGTCGCTGAGCTGCATTTCCTCCGACTTGGTGATGATAAGCTCCCTGAGCATGCGGTGATGCTCAAGGCTTTCCTGTGTGAGACCGTATTTTTTGAGCAGTGAGAATGCCGCGGGTCCTCCGATGACAAGCAGCGCGGCAAGAGCCGAAACAATCGCGGTTTTGTTCCTCACGGGCAGCAGGTAATTGAAAAGATCGGCGGCAAGCCTCGCCGTGATGACGCAGGCATATCCGAATATGGCGTAAAACATCGGGTGCTGCCTGTCCATCGCGAAATTGATGATGAAGATAATGACAAACACAGCGTAGCATGCCTGTCCTATAAAGCTGCAAATGAGAAATACAGCCTGTTCCCTGTGTGAAAAATACGGCAGAAAGAGCATTATCGCGGTAAATGCCATGAAACATACGCCGTAGACATACAGCGGGGTTATCCTGTGGAATTTAACAAAAAGCGCGATAACCAGCGCAGTGACAACATATGTCAGATAGGTGTAAAGTCCGTAGTTCTTAAAGAACGGTACATACATTTCATATCCGAGGGTGTTTATTCTTCCGAGACAGAGATAATATATCCCCGACAGCAAAAAGAGCAGCCAGTAGGCGCCGGGAATGTTGTGCAGAAGTATCTTGTGCGAGGCTTCGGAGTAGCTTATAATGGGCATCTGTTCCTTCGAGAAGCCTGAGGAACGCACCGTCAGCAGTACGAGTACGCCTGAAAGTGCCGCCAGTACATAGATTCCGCGGGTCATGTCCATATAGGTATAGATTATGTGATCGGCGTACCGCACCAGTCCGCCGATTGCAATGCCTCCCGCCACGGCGAAAAGCCTGTGGCTGACCCTGATGCCCAGCAGCCTCGAAAAGAATGCGAGCACTCCGAACGCGGCGCACATTCCGGTAATCACTGAGTATACGGTGAACGAATCGGCATTGGTGAAGGCGAGAGCAATTCCGCTCTCCGCCATCAGCACTGCGGGAACTATCCTGAAATATCTGTGCCCCAGCAGTCCTTCAAAATCGAGATGGAACATAAGCAGGAGAAAAACTCCCAGCGTCAGCGCAAGCGACGTGCCGAACATTATATTGGTCACATCGTACAGCGACGATGTGCCGTATATCTCCAGGCTTTTTTCGCAAATGAATTTTACCGTCAGATACCAGCCGATAAAACCGCCGATGCAAATTGCTCCGCTGACGGAGCTTTTTGTAATGTTTCCGAAGAATTTTTTGATCACCTGTCGAAACCTCCGCTTCTGAAATGTATCTCTAAGCATAGCATATCAAATATAATAATACCACGTTTGAGCGGATTATTCAATATGCATCGCAATATTTTTAACAAATTAAAAAAATTATTTAAAGTAATGAATAAAACACTTGAAATTTCTGTTGCTTTGTGCGATAATAAATATGTAAAGGACGGATAGCATTCCGTAATAAAAGGAGCTGAGTTTGCAATATGTTTTACAATCTGATACTTGCTCTAATTTCATACAAAGGACTGAAAAGAATGGAAGAAAAGTTCAACAACAATGCTAATGCTCAGGGTACGCCCGATGGCGAAGCCGCCGGCAACAAAAAGTCCGGCATGGCATGGAAAATAATTCTTATGCTTGTCCTTGCCGCACTGGTACTTTCGCCGATAGACGCTCTTCCCGATGTTGTCCCGGTCGTTGGCTGGGTTGACGATGTAGCCTATGTCGCAGGCATTCTCGGCACAGCCGTTGGTATGCTCAAGGGCAAGAGAGCGCCTCAGATTCCCGGATCTTCCGGCACACAGGGCTATATTCCGCCAATGTACAATGAAGTAAGCAGCAACAGAAAGAAGTAATTTCTGACCATACCCCGCAGTAAGGTCGGGGGTAAATATTTTATGCAGTCCATGCGGTGTTCTTCTGTATTGATGAATGCCGCATTTTTTTGGGATTTCATATTGAATAAGGAGGACATATCATGTTCTGCATTTCAGATAAAATAAAGAGAGCTTTTGCCCTATTGCTTGTTTCGGCGATGCTTCTGGCGCCTGCATCATGCGGTGCGCGGAACGGAGCCGAACCGGACGGCGCCGCCGGAAGCAATGTTCTTTCCGAAAACAAGGCTGCCGAGCAGTCACTGACTGATTTTCTGAAGAGATTTGTCAGGTGGTACCCCGTTTCGCGAGACGGAAAATGGAAATACGATTATTCCGACACAGCATCCGACGGCAATATCCTCGCCTGCATAGCCACGCCGGCTTCCTGCGCTGACTGGACGCTTTATTCCGACATTCCGGAGGAGGACTGCTTTGTTGAAAAGTCCGATGATCCTAAGGGCTGGGCGAAGGAAACCTATGCGTATTATGCATATGACGCGGATACAGTGGAATATATCGCGCGGGAGATTTTCAATGTCAGCAGTAGCGATATGGATGAGCTTGCAGTCCGCGGGGAGAGGGAGCATTCATTTTATAAGGAAAACGGCATGTACTATTCGCTTTTTGAGGGCACGCTCGACTCATTCATTGATATAAATCTGATTTCCGTCGATCTGAAGGGCGAAAGATATATCGCTGATTTTTACGTTAACAGCGTGGGAAAGACCGGCGGCGAGGATGATCTCACGCTCATTACCGGAAGATGCAGCGCAGAACTTGAGCTGAAAACCCTCGGAGGCAAGGAATTCTGGTCGCTTTATAAGTTCCGATCGGTCAATTCGTGATCTGAAATGACGCAATTTTTTATTTAAACTTGCTTTTATATCATCTTGTCAGGATATTTTATTAATTATTTGTAAATATTGCTCAGAGTTTTTTGTATTTTAAAACTCATGTGTTATTATATATCGCAGTGCATTTTTATTTTCGGATTTTTTTTGGCTATGAGGTGAAAGCAAATTGAGCACGGCAAACAAAATTCTTATCCGGGCGGCTGCCGAGTCCAACGTGGGCAACGCGAGGGGCAACAACGAGGATAATGTCTATTTCAACGGCGATTACATAACCCCGCGAAATATCAGCAGACCGTTTGCCATCAAGACCGGAGAGTATACTGACGTCAATATTTTTGCCGTGTTCGACGGAATGGGACGAAACAATACCGGTTCATTCGCATCGCTTGTCGCCGCCACCAAGCTCGATAATCTTGCCGACCGCATATCATTTGACCCGGACGCAACACCCGACGACGCCGTACTGGAATACATGCAGGAGACCAACGAGCTGATAAGGGATCAGCGGCGTGAGACAGGAGGAGTCCGGACAGCGTCCACCATGGCGCTGCTTATCATAGAGCACGGCAACGCGCATGTGTATAATGTAGGAGACAGCCGCGTGTATCTCTACCGCGAAAAGCAGCTCGTCAAGCTGACCCGCGACCACGTCGCGGTGGAAGGACAGAAAAGCGTCGCCCTTACCGAAGAGGGTATACGCCACGGCAGAATAACCAAATTCCTCGGCATGAACAGCCGAGAGGGCAAGATGGAGCCTTTCCGGGCGAAGCCCTTCAAGGTCAAAAAGGGCGACAAATTCCTTGTGTGCAGCGACGGTGTGACCGACCAGCTCGACGAGGACGAAATAACCGTATGTCTTGCCAAGAGAAAGGATCCATTCGGACATACCAACGAGCTGATGGCGCTCTCTATGAGCGATGACAGCGACGACAATGTTTCCGCCATAGTTGTGGAGGCAATAGAACCCGGCATACATATCACCCAGAACATGATCATGGTGATGATGGGCTGTCTTATCATGCTCTTCGGAGTGGGAGTGGGATTTGTATTCGGCTGGTTAGTGGGCAGTACATCCTCCGAGTACGAGGGGCTTAACGATTACGACAGCGGATATTACGATATGGAAATAATCAAGGGAGTCAGCGGCTCGGATATTTCCTCGGAAGTCTCCGACGTCAGCAATGTTTCATCCGCAATCCCCACGACGGTCCCGAAGAAGGACCAGAACAGCTCGGAGGACATTCAGTATACAGTCTACGGTCTGACGCTTCGCCAGAGCAACGATATTACACTCAAACGCGGCAGGAGCGTGAAGCTCTCTGTTGAAATCAACCCTGAAAACGTGCCTCAGAGCTATGTGCAGTGGAGTTCCGACAATGAGAAGGTCGCCACGGTGGACAATGAAGGCAAGGTTGTCGCCAAAAAGAAGGGACAGGCTACCATTACCGCAAGCGCCGGAAACGTAACGGTCACATGTCTTATCCGTGTGCCGTAATCACCTGTTTGTCAGGATAATCCTATTTGAAATATATGAAAAATTCGCCGCGTGACAGGCGATAGGAAGGATGGTCGTAAAGTTGGCTTTTTTCAAGAGATTCAAAAATCAGAATACGAAAAAACGCTACGAAAATCCTGCTGTAAATCAAGCGATTGATGAGATAAACAAGCGCAAGAAAGATGAGAATCGTTTGTCATCCTCGCCGGATGACAAACCCGCTTCCGCCGAGGCAGCACGCAGACCCTCGGACAGAAAGGACGGCGGCTTTGCCCCCGTGCTTGCCTTTGACCCAAACGGCGCCACTGCAGAGGATATGGTATACAAGCCGTCACAGACGCCGCCGAAACTCGGACGTTCCCAGCAGTTTGACAAAGAAATGGAGAGTCTGGCCGGCATATACGGTGTGGACAAAGCCGAATCAGACCGCTTTGCCGAAAGCCCCGCTCCTATAATTACATCTTTGGCGGCGGCGTCAGAGCCGGTTCAGCTTCCCGTGAGAAGACCTGCCGGAAGCGGCGAATCTCTTGCATTTATGGACCTGAGCGACAGGACCGATCTGCAGCCCGAAGAGATAGAGGAAGCCGGAGAGATATTCGGCATCAAATATCCGCCGGGATTCCGCACCGATCTTGTCAATTACGCCGGACGTGAGATCGACCTGAGCGATTTCAGCCTTGTCGAAAATCTGCGCTGGAAACATATTGAAAACGCTGCTGACATAAGCGGCATAGTTTTTCCGTCAACCATCGACACCGATTCATTCAATTTCTACGACAGAAATATAAGCGGATGTGATTTCAGTTCGGTCTACGGTCTGCGCTGGCGGCATATACAGAACGCCTGCGATATCGCAGCCATAAAATATCCCGCTACGTTTGACATAGAAAACGCCGTCTTTGCCGCGAGGAATATCTCAGGCAGCGATTTCAGCCTTATCGGCAGCCTGCGCTGGGAGCATATTTCCGGAGCCACGGATATAAGAGGCATCAAATATCCCGCCACATTCGATACTTCCGGGGCGGGATTCTACGGCAGAGATATTTCGGGCAGCGATTTTTCGCTCTGCAAAGGATTGAAGTGGAGCGACATACGCTTTGCCGCGGATATCAGCGGCGTCATTTACCCTGATAGTTTTGATTACGGCGAGTGCGACTTTACCGATATAGATATATCCGGCAGTGACTTCTCCAAGGCGGGAAGCCTGAACTGGAGTCAGCTTGCCGGCGCGTATGACATAACAGGCATCATATATCCGTCGTGCTTTGACCCCGACAGCGCCGATTTTTCCGGAAAGGATATTTCGGGCAGCAATTTCAGCAGGGTGGGCAGTCTTCGTTTTGGTCATCTTGTCCGCGCGTCTGATATCAGCAAGATCGTTTATCCACCGCAGTTTGACATAGACGAAGCGGACTTCACCGACCGCGTTATAGACCGTTCGGATTTTTCGCTCCTGCCCGGATTTAACTGGGACAGCGTGCGTTTTGCCGCGAGCAGGGATAATGTCATATATCCTGCCGGCTTTGTGGAGCCGCTGCCCTCCGATGAGGACGTGGAGGGCGCTATGCTCATTTACCTGCTCAGGCTCTACAGCCGCGTGCAGCAGGACAAATTCAGCACCGACGTATTTTACGGCGATATTACTTCGCTGTATCCGGGACTCACCGACGCTGACGCGGCTGCGCTCATAGAACGCGCCACTGAAAAATGGGAGAGGGAAAACGGCGCCAGGATGATACGCTCCGACGCCAGATACGCCCACACGGGTGATAAGCTTTTCATGACCAAACTGGGCTTCAAGCTGCTGTATCCCGTATGCGGAGGCGAGCGCTCGGCGGCTGTGCTGCGTGAATCCTTCGGGGAAATCATTCGCGGCCGTGAGCAGGAGAAGTTCGAGCAGCGTCTTTATGATCTGCAATGCGGCAAGTACCTGTCGGCTGCCGAGCTTACCGAGATAGGCTTTATGGCTGGCAAGCTGCCGCAGAAGGCGGAGCTTCATGTGGCGGTAGACAAGCCCAAGCGGGTGCTCCCGGTTCCCACCGAACTGGAGAGCGTAGAGGAAAATGAGCGCGGCAGCAGGGTTCGCGCCGTACCGATTACCGAACCGCTCGTTGAGCCGGAGGTTTCTCCCCTTACCGAAATCACCGACCGGGTAAAGGTGAAGGTGGTTCAGTCAGAAGCACCGATTTTAGCTTCAGTCAAACCGATAGATCCTGCCTTGCTGATTCCGGAAGAGAAAAAGAATGTGCAGACCGAAACAGAGACGGTTGATGTTCCTTCGGAAAAGCCTGATGAGACTGCCGAGGAGACTCCCGCAGCCGAAACGGAGGATGCCGTTGAAGCGGAAGTTCAGGCTGATGAAGAATTTGCCGGCGAGGCAGAGGATATCCCTGAAGCCGTTGCCGTCGAGGAACCGCAAAGCGCGGAAACCGGTCTGCCCTCCGTGTCGTTTGAGCCTGTCAGCATAGAAAAATATGCCGAAAGCGGTTCCGATGAGACGGTCAGCAGAGGTTACAGCTTCGGCGAGCGTGTAGAAACTTCGGATGTGGATATGACGCCTCCGGCTGTACCCGATTTGTCTGAATCCGAGCCGGATTACATTCCGATCGCGCAGTCCGAGCCTTTGCCGCGAATCACCTCAGATACCCCCCAATCCGCGGAAGCGGAGCCGGAGGAGAGTTCGCCTGTAGGTGAACGGATAGGCGTGAAGGAAGACAGCTTTGAGCCGGTTCATATACGCATTGACAAGCTGCCCGACGCGAGTTTTGACGACGCCGGCGAAAAGCTGCGCCGAAAGAAGCTCAGCGATGAGGAAAAAGCCGTTCGCACAGGCGTTATGGGAATGCTGCTCTACATAAATCAGAGCATTACCGATTCCGACCTTACCAATTCGGAGCTTTTCAACGAATTCATGCGGATTTATCCCGGCGCGCAGCCCAAGGAGACCGCCGCCATGGCTCAGTTTGCCGCGAATACCCTGAGCGGCATAAACACCAAGACACGGGCCAAGCTCTTTATGTTCGCCACCAAAGCGGAGCCGGCTGTAAAGCGCAGACTTATGGATTTTGCCCTCGAACAGTACAGCTACAAGCTGCGTGTAGCTGAGGATGAGGCGTCGTTCCGGGACTTTTTGCAGACTCTTGCCGTCACGCTCTTTGAAGAGGCAGGGGAATACGAATATTCGTCCTATCTGATTTCCAAGGGAATACTGCGCGAGCCGCCCGAGAAGCGCGATGCTCATTACAAGCAGATACCTTTTGAACGCGGCGTCGGCAAGGCGAATCTGTATGCCAACACCCGTTATCCGTATTACCGCACTCTTGAGCAGGTCGGATTCCTGCACTTTACATTCGAGGCAATACGCGACAGCCTCAAGATTGAACTGAGCGACAGCCATTACTACGAGGAATTAGAAGATCTGGTCTATCGCAAGTGCGAGCCGACACTGATGAAATTCATTGTGATCGAAACCACAATGGGGCTGCTCTATCTCGAACAGAGGACGCTTGCCGACTGGGGCGTGGATGAGGAATTCGTCTGGCGCGCCGCCGAGAACAATATGAAAAACACGCGGTTCCGTGAGAGGTATTCATTCAGCACAGAGGACTGCAGCCCGTTCCGTTACATTCAGCATGATCTGGCGAGTTTTGTGCTTGCCATGCCGGAAAAGCTGAGCGAGCTTGCCGACGGACGTGACCTGATACTCACCGCGCCGTGCCGCGAGATTGTGTACATTGATTATTACGATCTTGCCTCGATCAGGGAAATGCTCAGCTTCAGCGCGCATTATGACTGTACGATTCAGCTGGGCGGCGATCAGTACGAGCATCCTTTCAGCCCTGACGTATTTATATATCACGCGGACGACGGCTCGCTTGAGCGCGTCAACGACGAGACATATATCCTGCTCGGTGATTCCGTCGCAAGGCGCGAAGTGCTCAAATCCGTACTTCCGCAGGATATGAAGGTAGATATTGAGGCTATTGTCAAACCAATGAACACCGATGAAGTAGAAATAATCGGTGACGATACCTATAATCTTCAGGCGGCGGCTTTCACCATTCTAAGACTTTATTCCGAGATGAACGGCGACACGGATTACACGATTCCGCAGAACGCGGTGATGGCTGTGTTTGACGACCTGTTTATTTCGTTCGACGCAATTTATCCCCCGGTTCGCGGAAGGGAACAGCCCGACCCGATGCGCCACATAGACGACTGCGCAAAAATGGTCGTCCGCGGCGGCAAGACTGTCTGCTGGCTGCTTGTGCAGGCTATTCAGCAGTTATGCGGCGACATAAATTATGAAACTCCCGCCAGCGCCAATATCCGTCAGACCGTGCTGAGTGAAATCTACGGGGACAACGCCAACGCAGTCTGGCTCAACTGCGCCACTGCCACCGAATTCCGGAGACGTTTTGAGGCGGTGAAGTGTTATCATGAGATACCTGTCGCAAATCAGCACCTGACCATTCTTGACGCAAAGGTTGAGGTTGCCATGCACGCGCTGGTCATGATTTTCCATCAGTTCGGACAGCGTTATGCTCTCGGTGAGGTCAGAAGACATCTCTATAAGATGATGCCCGATATTAAATTCTGTTATGAGATAAATCAAAGCGCGTGGCTGCCTGCTCCCGGAGATGACATTGATGTGGATGTGCAGTCCATAGGAATGATCTTCCGCGGATTTGACAACGCGACGCAGGAAAATATTCTTTCGGGTCTGGCAAACGCCATAGGCGACCGTGAACTCGCCGAGGGCGGCTGGGGATTGCTTTACTTCATTAAATTTGTAAAGTACGCATATCTCGATCCGTCCGATATGGTGGAGAGATACTTTATCTCCCGAAGCAGACTCATTCCTTCTCAGAATATCCTGAAGCAGCTTTATTACAAGGATCTCAACAACGAATTCATCAAGCATATGCGCAAATCTGTCAAGCAGATGCTTTCAGACTACGGCGACAGCTTTGAGGTTATCCGCAATACGCCTGTCAGGGCGGGCGACGATGAAAAGAATTCACCCGTTGAGGACTTTGAAAACGTGCTTAACTTCGCCCGTGAGATAGAGGAAAAGATGAGCGCGCCTGCCGAAAGTCCCGCCGAGGGCGAGATGATCAGCCTTCAGGGCAACCGTCCCATGGCGACTACCAAGCCGGATATCCAGCTGAGACAGGTTGAAAGCGGATTCCTTGAAAAGCGGCTTAATTTCGTGCTTGAGCCTGTTGATGCGGAAATGGCCGATCAGCTTGTTGACGCGGCTCATTTTGTAACCAAGCTCTTCCATGTGCCTGAGATAGAATTCCGGGCCAACAACGACATCGAATGTGAGCTGCACTACGGAATAATCCGCAGCAAGAATCAGGTTATTGCCCTGAGATCGCTTGCGTGGACTGTTGCCCAGCTGATGTATGAATCCGGGCGCGAACTGCGCGACGTGACCGAGCAGGACGTTTTCCGTGCTAATGACATTGTTGAGCAGTGCGACCGGAACAATTACAAAAAATCCGGCGCTTTCCCCATACTGTGTTCAATGCCGGTGGACGAGGGAATGTACATTTCCGCCTATCAGGAATACATTTTCTTCGCTCAGGAGCTTATGCCTGAGGTCAAGCTGGCGAGCCTTTTCTCGCTTCAGCAGGAACTTGCCGATATTGCTCCCATGATGAAGATCGTTTACGACATACTCAAGAATCAGCGGCGCGACGGACCGATTCAACCCGGCACGGTGCTTGCCGACGCGCTCTGCGCATGGAGTGCATACTGCTTCGCTGCGGTTGATTCGTTTGAAGTGGTCACAGGCCCGTCTGCCTACAGTTTTGCACAGATCAAGAGATAATTATTTGTTCCCTTTTCCGGATTGTTCTCCGGAAAAGGGATTTTTTTTGCCTTTATCTTAAAATCGTATATTTAACCGTTGAAAAAACGAGAGTTTCAGATTATAATAACTGTAAGTAAAAAAATCGCTGTGACAGAAGGCTGAGCTTAATGAATAAAATCAAAAAAAACGACATGTCGGATATCGGCGCTTCCGCGCTGTGGGGGTCGCTTTCATTTGCCGTTCCTGCCGCGGTAATGGCATTGATCATGGCCGTCAGCGGTATTGCGCCCTTTGGCGACAGTACGCTTATCAACCAAGCGAATTCGTCGTGGTTCGAGAGCTTCAACGGAATGTACAGATCAATAGTCTCCGGCGAGGGTGTGTTTTATCATCTTAACGTCGGATTCGGATCCAGTTTTTACCATGAGTTTGCGTCGGGTCTGTGTTCTCCCTTTATGTTCCTTGCGTTTTTTTTCGGGCAGCGTTCGCTCGCTGCTGCGTACTCGGTGATTACAATCGTCCGGACGGGGGCTTCGGGGGCTGCCGCCTGGTATATGCTGCGCAAAACATCCGGAACCGACCGCCTCATGAGCTTCGCTCTTTCATGCGGCTATTCGCTCTGCGGATTTTCCGCGTTTGCCGCGTATTATCCTTCTGTCGCGGACGGAGCGGTTTTTTTTCCGTTGCTTGTCGCCGGGATATACAGCTATGTGCAGGCGTCGCGCCCTGTCAGGCTGTTTTTGTACGGAGTGCTGTTTTTTCTCACCTGTTCACGGCTGACGCTGCTGGGAATGCTTTTGTCTTTTTCCTTTTACGCGGCGTTTTATACCAGAAAAGGCAGCAGACGTCAGCGAGCTTACAAATTCGCGATGTTTGCCGCGACGCTGCTCTGTTCCGCGGCTGTCAACGCGGTTCTCATAATTCCGGAATGGGCAGGCTCGGTTTATTATAAAAACGGAGTATTTTCTGTGATTAAAACCAATGATATATTAAGCGATCTGTGCTTTGGCGGCTTCGGAACGGTTTCCGTCGGCGGAATAGGGCTTTGTCTGGCGGGTCTGCTGATCATGGGATGGATTGCCTTCATGTTGAACATGAGTATCAGCCGCGGCGAAAAACTGTCGTGTGCCGCCGCCGCGTTGATTATTCTGCTGTGCCATACCGTCCCTCCGCTTGCGGGACTTACCCTCGGATTCGGAAACTCCGGCGGAGAGTATGTCGCTGCCGGATTCATGCTTGCACTGCTTGGGGTTTACTGCATGGCGAGGAACTGCTGCGAACGCGGCGGGATAACGCTTGTCCACATATTGTCATCCGTAGGGATATATGCGCTGCTCGCAGCCGTTTCACTGGCCGTCAGGGGAAGCGATGTGTTTTCAGTGTTAGCCGAGGCAGGACTTGCCATTTTCGCCTGTGCGGTTTTCGTACAGATCTTTGTCGGCAGTCAGGCGGATTCGGTGCGTCTCTCAGCAGTTACCGCTGCGGTGCTTGCCGTATTCGGTACGGTGCACTGCGCCGGAGCTGTGGGAAGAATCCATTCGGACGTTACGGCGGGAAGTCTGAGCTATATTTCCGACAGCCGGCTCTCAGCCGAGAAGCAGCTTGAGGAAAGCTACCGCGAAAACGGCGAGGAGGTGCCTCGGTTCTATCGCACAAGAAGTACGGACGGCGTTTCGGACAGTGTGGATTTAAGGCGGAACCAAGTGGAGGGGCTGAATACTTTTGCCGAAAGACTGGGCATAATGAGAGCTTCCGATTACGGAGGAGCCGACAATTTTACCGAATTTACCGATATTCTTTTCGGAATTGCCAACTCCGATTACGCGTATTACACAAAGGAAGCCGCGGGGCGCAAGGCTTGTTCCCCTGCCTACATCATCGGAAACTGGGACAATGAGCTTCCCGATGGCATGAATGCCTTTGAGCTTCAGAATTATCTTGCCGCAAAATGGTTTGATATGAGACTGTTTGAACCGATCCGACCGGTGGAGCACACCACTGAGCTTTCTTCCGAGAGCGAACGCTATAAATGGACATTCGGCAGCGAGAATATCGTTGTGGACAGATATTTGTTTGAATTATCGGAAGGGGATCATCTGTATATGCTTGTTCCCGGCACGGATTACCGTTATGCAGTGGGCGGAGACAGCCGCAGCGATTGGCGGCAGGGATGTGCCGGAGGAATTTTCAGCCTGAAAAAAACTGCGGAAAGTAAATCGGAAACGGTATATATTTCCGCTGAAGCCTCAAAAGGCTCACCCAAGCCTGTGTTCATGATCTTGCGAGGCAATATCGACAACGCTGTCCTGCCAAGATGCGCCGATTATATTTCGTACAGGGGCAGTACGATACGCTTCTTGTTCGATACAGACAAGGCTCAGACGGCAATAACGTCTATTCCGTATGAAAGCGGATGGAAGATCACCGTCAACGGTGAGAACGTAAAGCCGCTGGAGCTTTGCGGAGGTCTTATAGGAATAGGGCTGGAAGAAGGCAAAAATTCGATAGTAATGAAATACACTCCGCCCTATTTCAGGCTGAGCATGTGGATATCGGCGATACTGCTTGCGGTGGGGCTGTATCTCACAATAAAGGTGGAACACGCCGCGGCGCAGCGCCGCAAGGTACGCATGGCATTCCGCGCGGTTGAGCTGAATATCAGCCGGATGACGATAGATCAGCTCAACGGGTCAGCGAATGCTTCCGACGACAGGAAGGATATTACCCCGGATGCTGAATCTGACGGTAAAGCGATGAAAGGACAGTAAATAATGAAAAAGTATAAGGGCATAATTTTCGATTTTAACGGCACACTCTTTTTTGACACGGAACAGCATGAACAGGCTTGGCGCGAATACGTCAAGGAGCTTTGCGGCAGGGAGATCACCGACGACGAATTCCACTACTGCATACATGGCAGGACTAATGCGGATATTCTGAGATATTTCCTTCATAACGGTCTGACCGACAGGGAAATCGAGCGTCATTCCGAGGCAAAGGAAGAGGTATACCGCAGGCTGTGCATGAAGCAGATTGACAGGCTGCACCTTGCCGACGGCGCGTATGAACTGCTGGATATGCTCAAAGCGGCAGGAGTGCGTATGGCTGTGGCGACGTCTTCGGGCAGAAGCAACACACAGTTCTACATCAAGCGCTTCGATCTCTGGCGCTGGTTCAATCAGAATACGTTTATCTTCAACGACGGCACGTTTCCCGGAAAGCCGGAACCGGATATTTATCTGGCGGCAGCAGAGGCCATAGGCTGTGAGCCGTCGGAGTGCGTGGTATTCGAGGATATGCCGTCCGGCATAGAATCGGCAGCTGCGGCGGGCGTGGGAAGCATAATCGCCGTAGCGTCCTCTCTCAGCCATGATTTTCTTGCCTCTGTGGGCGGCGTGGATGAGGTTATTTCTGATTTCAGCGACAGCGGCTTCAGGGCTCGTCTGCTGGAATCGGTGAGCGTCTGATGATCCGGTATGAGCGGAATTCTTAATGATGATTATTCCAAGCGGCTGCTG
This sequence comes from uncultured Eubacteriales bacterium, assembly GCA_900321515.1. GTDB lineage: Bacteria > Bacillota > Clostridia > Oscillospirales > Acutalibacteraceae > RUG762. The sequence goes on from ONWI01000034.1 coordinate 18,349, forward strand.
CCTGCAATGGTGTATATTGCGGCAGCCGCCGTCATTCTGTCGCTGGCTGTTCACATGGGTTCTTTCCATCAGGTTACGCCGGAAGATGAGGTTTCCGCCTCGTCGCAGCGGTGTCCTGAATTTAATTGCCTGACCTGTGTGAGCACGGCGGATATGATTGCCTCAGCGGCGGCGAATGTGGCGGCTGAGCATAAAAACAGCGACTTCGTGCTTGCAAGGGATTATATTCCCGACGTGGAGGTTGAGCTTAAATACGCAGGCAAAGAGAATTTTACCGGTAAGGTTATCTACGGATTCAGCGACGCGTGGCTGCGTTACGGTACGGCTCGGAAGCTGTCAAAGGTTCAGAAAAGGCTGAAAGCGCAGGGCCTTGGTCTCAGAATATGGGACGCGTTCCGGCCCGTGAAGGCTCAGTTCAGGCTGTGGGAGGCATGTCCGGATCCCGCATATGTTTCCGATCCGAACAAAGGCTGTTCCTCGCACAGCAGAGGGAATACCGTTGACGTTACCCTCGTTGACGGGGATGGTAATGAGCTTGTCATGCCAACCGGCTTCGATGATTTTTCAAGGCTTGCCGACAGAGATTATTCCGATGTAAAGGATAAGGATGCCGTATCCAACGCTATTCTGCTGGAAAAATGCATGAAGGAATGTGGATTCGTACCGTATTCCGGTGAATGGTGGCACTTTTCGGACAGCGTGAAGTATGACGTGGCAAAAGATTTTATTCCGGAATGACGAAGTTTATAGAAGGACTGAATATATTTATGAAAGACGCAACTCTGTGTTACATCGAGCGCGACGGAAAGTATCTGATGCTGCTGCGCAACAGGAAGAGCAACGACCCGAATGAGGGCAAGTGGATTGGTGTGGGCGGCAAGCTCGAGGACGGTGAAACTCCGGAGGACTGCGCAATACGTGAAATCTTTGAGGAAACAGGTCTCAGGGCTACTTCTCTAACCCGCTGGGGCGACGTATATTTCCGTTCGGACGTGTGGGAATGTGAGATCATGCGCCTCTTTCTCGTCACAGGATTCGAAGGCGAAACGGCCGACTGCGACGAGGGCGAACTTCACTGGGTTGAAAAGGACAGAATATTTGATCTCAATCTCTGGGACGGAGACAGAATCTTTCTCAAATATCTTATAAGCGGCAGGCGCTTTGATGTGATGGAGCTGGTTTATCACGGTGAACGGCTGAGCGCATGCACCGTTGACGGAAGCGAAGAAGAGCTTTTTGATGTGTACAATGAGGACGGCAGTCCTGCGGGATATGTCGCTTCGCGGGACTATGTGCACTGGCGCGGTCTATGGCATGCTACCTCACATATCTGGATTGCTGGGGAACGGGACGGCAAGCCGTCTCTGCTGCTTCAGCTCCGGGCTGCCTGCAAGCGCCTCTATCCGTCAAGCTGGGATATTTCGGCGGCGGGGCACATTCCGGCGGGAGAGGACGCTCTTCGGAGCGCTGTTCGCGAGATAGGGGAAGAACTTGGCCTCTGTGTTGAACCCTCAGAGCTGCGATACATAGGCACAATGAAGATGACCTATGACGACGATTACGGCGAGGGCTATCACGACCGCGAACATTGCCGCGTCTATCTGCTTCACAGGGATATTGACCTGTCTGACCTGAAGCTTCAGGAATCGGAGGTCGAAAGTGTGATGTGGATAGGATATGACGAACTTCTTGAAGTCATGAGAAACGGCAGCCTGCACCACTGCCTTTTCACTGAGGAACTGGAATTGATTCGTCCGTTTTTTTGAAACTGATCTTTTGAAATTTGCAGCCTGTTTTTGCTGCTCTGGCGAACAGAGGGCGAAAACAGGCTGTCTATCGGAAAGGAAATATAGTGCTGTATGAAATCTCCGTTTGTAAAGGGCATTCTTGACGGTGTGCCTATAGCTCTGGGGTACCTGTCGGTCTCGTTCGGATTCGGAATACTTGCCGTTCGTTCGGGTCTGACCTCTCTGATTTCTGTGATAATTTCCGCGGTTAATCTCACTTCGGCAGGACAGGTTGCCGGAATAGCCATCATTGCCGCCGGAGGCTCTTATGTGGAAATGGCGCTGACACAGCTTGTCATAAACCTTCGATACGGGCTCATGTCGATATCATTATCACAGAAGCTCGACGATTCATTCAACACCCCGAGAAGACTCCTTGTCGCTTACGGGATAACCGACGAGATATTTGCCGTGGCGTCGGCGCAGAGCGGGCTGCTTTCCGCCCGCTACATGTACGGCCTGATTTCGGTATCGACTCTCGGATGGTGTACGGGTACGCTGCTGGGAGCGTCTGCCGGACAGCTTCTTCCGGCGTCGCTTACAGACGCAATGGGAATTGTGCTGTACGCGATGTTCATTGCTATCGTAATTCCTCCGGCAAAAAAGAGCCGCGGAGTGCTTGCGGTCGCAGTGACGGCGGCTGTTTGCAGTATGATATTCAGGTATCTGCTGCCATGGGTGACCGGCGGATTCGCCATTATATTCAGCGCGATAATCGCGGCGGTGATGGGCGCGATAGTCTTTCCTGTGGGGGAACAGTCTGAAACGGAGGCGGTGAGCCAATGAGCCTGGTGATTTATATTGCGGTAATGGCGGGCGTGACCTACCTGATAAGAATGATACCCTTTGCGGCATTTCGCAGACAGATAAAATCCCGTTTCTTCCGCAGCTTTCTGTACTATGTACCGTATGCAGTGCTGACGGCGATGACTGTTCCTGCGATTTTTTATTCAACCGGAAGTATGGCGACCGCGGCGTTCGGAACCGCGGTGGCTGTGGCGCTTGCTTATTTTGACATGCCGCTGATAGTGGTGGCACTGGCGGCTTCGGCGGCTGCGCTGGCAATGGGCGCCGCGGTTAACTTCATTTGACCAACCGGACGAAGCGCTCTGATACAAGCGACAGGTTTGAGTGAATACATTGGACGTATCCATCAGAATTGAT
>ONWI01000109.1 GCA_900321515.1 uncultured Eubacteriales bacterium
AGACCCCGCGACAGCCGCAGATTCGAGCCCCGTGACGCTGCCAGGCAGGAAAGACCCCGCGACAGCCGCAGGTTCGAGCCCCGTGACGCTGCCAGGCAGACTGCCCAGAATGACCGTTTCGACCGCGCCGGCAGCATTCCCCGGAACACCCATGACGACGAATATTACAATTCCCCCCGCGCGACCGACCCCAGAAGGCGTCCCGAACAGCCTAACCGCTACGACGGTATGAACGAGGGCAGCGTCAATCTCGGCGACTTCGACATCAATTACAGGGGCGACACGGACAGGGCGCGCCGGACTTCCGTGACGGCAATTGTCCCCGGCATCCTCGGCAAGCCAATGATGATCGGAATATTCGCCGTGTCGGCAATTATTATCACTATTATAATTTTTTCCGTCCTCTCGGGAGGAAACAAGGAGAATTCTTCCAATATCTCCGGCGGAAAAACCAATTACGAATACAGTATCCCCGACAGCATCACCATTGGTCAGACCAAGATAAATACGGATTCCGACTACATTGAGCTTGCCGAAATGAACATCACCGACATCAGCGATCTTTCCTACTGCTTCCTTGTCAGCAGCCTCTTCATCAACGGCAACAGCATCAGTGACCTCACTCCTTTGGGCGACTGCATTTCACTCAAGACTCTCGACGCGAATTCCAACCAGATTTCCGACATTATGGCGCTGTCTCACCTGAATCAGCTCTCTGACCTCGATGTCAGCAGCAACCGGATCTCCGACCTCTCCCCTCTCGCTAAGCTCAGTCAGTTGGAAAGACTCAACGCTGCCAAAAATCAGATTTCCGATCTCTCGCCGCTGGCGAACCTCCCTTCCCTGAGACAGCTCATCGCCTCTGACAATTCCATATCTGACCTGACTCCGCTTGCCGGACTCGGCAGTCTCACTACCATCGAAATCGCTGACAATCAGGTGAGCGATATTCTGGCACTCAGTGCTCTTGAAAATCTTTCCACTCTCAATCTGAGCCGCAACAGCATCACAGACATTAAGGCTCTCAAAACCCTCTCTTCACTCACTATGCTCGATCTGAGCGATAATCCGGTGAGCGACGTCTCTCCCCTGAGCGGTCTGAAGGGTCTGCTGGAACTCAATCTCTCCGGTACAAAAGTCTCCAATGAGGATATCGCTAAACTCAAAAAGGAGCTTCCCGGCTGTCAGATCAGAAAATAGCCTGAAAATCATAAAGAAAATGAGAATTGTATAAAAATATATAATTCGCCGTTGACAGTCAGCGAATTATGTACTATAATATTTGAGTTGCAGATGCGGCATTGTCAATTCTGCACTTCTATTCATTAAAACATGAAATTGGAGATGAGCTTGATTGGTTAAGGCTATTGTCGGCGCTAACTGGGGCGACGAGGGCAAGGGCAAGATCACTGATATGCTTGCCGCTGAGTCGGATGTGGTCATTCGTTTTCAGGGAGGAGCCAACGCAGGACACACTATTATTAATGAATACGGCAGATTCGCACTTCATCTGCTGCCGTCCGGTGTATGCCATCAGCATACTGTTAATATTATCGGCAACGGCGTCGCTCTCGATCTGCTTAAATTTGAAAAGGAGCTTGCCTCTGTCATTGAACAAGGTGTCCCTACTCCCAAGATTCTTATTTCGGAACGCGCACAGCTCATCATGCCATATCATGTGCTTTTCGACGTATATGAGGAGGAACGTCTGGGCGGTCAGGCTTTCGGCTCTACCAAGTCCGGAATAGCTCCGTTCTATTCTGACAAATATTCCAAGATCGGTTTCCAGGTCAACGAGCTTTTCGCTGACGAGGATTATCTGAAGGCTAAAGTCAAGAGGGTTCTCGACGTTAAGAATACCCTTATCAGGCATCTCTACGGCAAGCCTGAGATTCCCGAACAGGATATTATGGATTACCTCATGCGCTGCAGGGAAATTGTCTCCCCCTATGTCGCCAATACATTTGAATTCTTGCAGAAGGCTGTCCGCGAAAACAAAAACATATTGCTCGAAGGTCAGTTGGGTTCGCTTAAAGACACCGATTTCGGCATTTATCCCATGGTTACATCCTCTTCTACCCTTGCGGGTTACGGCTCTGTCGGCGCGGGTATCCCCGCCAGGGCGATCAGCGAGGTCATCACTGTGACTAAGGCTTATTCCAGCGCTGTCGGCGCGGGTGAATTTGTCAGTGAGATTTTCGGCGATCAGGCCGACGAGCTTCGCAGACGCGGCGGCGACAGGGGCGAATTCGGCGCCACTACCGGCAGACCGCGTCGCGTCGGCTGGTTCGACTGCGTTGCCACCCGTTACGGCTGCATGGCTCAGGGTACCACCAAGGTCGCTATGACCTGCCTCGATGTGCTCGGATATCTCGACGAAATCCCCGTTTGCGTCGGCTACGAGATCGACGGCAAGATCACTCATGAATTCCCCGTCACTCATCTTCTTGCCAAGGCTAAGCCGGTGCTCCAGTCGCTTCCCGGCTGGAAGTCCGACGTCCGCGGCATCAGGTCCTATGACGAGCTTCCCGAAAACTGCCGAGCCTATATCGAATTTGTCGAAGGTCAGATCGGTTTCCCGATTGACATTGTTTCCAACGGTCCCGGCAGAGACGAGGTTATCTACAGATAATCTTTTTGTATATTAAAAACCGATGTGCCATACACACAGCCGTGCGGCACACCGGTTTTTTTGTTTGTTTTTTTCTGACAACGGATTTAATCATCTATCCCGAGCATTGCGATACGCTCGATTTCGGGACGGATGGAAAGGAAAACATTGACTATCTCGGGGTCAAAGTGACCGCCGCTGCCCTTCCTGATGATTTCAAATGCCTGATCAAACGACATCTGCTGCTTATAGCTGCGCTTGCTCACCAATGCGTCGAATACATCCGCTACTGCCAGCACTCGCGCGCAGAAGGGTATCTTTATCCCCTTCAGACCGTATGGGTAGCCCTTGCCGTTCCACCATTCGTGATGATATGCCGCCATATCCTTGCCGAGCAGAAGGTAGTAGTTATCTTCTATCTGCTTCGCGCACTCCCCGAGAATCTTCGCGCCCTCAATGGTGTGGGTCTTCATCAGTTCAAATTCTTCTTCCGTCAGGTCGCCCTGCTTTTTCAGCACGGAATCAGGAATCTTTATCTTGCCTATGTCGTGCAGCGGGGCTGCGAGCGTTATGCTGGTTACATACCGGTCGTCGAGAAATTCCGGGTGCATTCCCTCATTGCGCATCTTGCGCACAAGCGTCTCAACTATCGCGCTCACCCTGTGAACGTGTATTCCGGTGACCTCGTCGCGCGTGTCTATCATATTCGCAAGAACCATGATGATCTGCGACTTCATTTTTTCAAGCTGCGCACACTTCTTCTCATTATCGAGCTCCAGCCTCATGCGGTAATCTTCCAATTCAATGGCACGCGCAATCCGGGACTTCATTACCTGCGGCACAAAGGGCTTCGCTATGAAGTCCACCGCACCCATCTCAAGACACTCCACTTCGGTTTGCGGATCATTCTCTACCGTCAGCACGATTATCGGTATCTCGCTCCACTTCTCCTTGGTCTTTATCTTCTTCATGGTCTGCTTGCCGTCCAATTCCGGCATATTCAAATCAAGAAGAATCAGATCGGGCGTGTCACGCTCAAGGTATTTCAGCGCCTGATATCCTGAAATTACCGCAATTACTGAATATTCATCCCCGATGACCTGCTTTGCCATGGCGAGTGTTGTCTTGTTGTCGTCGATAACGAGAATTTTTTTCATCTCTGCTTTTTCCTCCGTAATCATCGCTGTCAATTTCAACAATTAACATTATATACCCTCATTGTTAAGATATTGTTAAACCGCTCATACAAATTGGATTTAAACTACTGTATAATATACATATATTGCCCGTCGGAGCTGCCCGACTCTTACAACGAACCGAGCGACTCCGCCGCTCCGTCGTAATCATAATTCTCCAGCATCGCGGCTGCCTTCCGGAGAGCTTCTCTGTCAGCCGGATCCAGCTTGCAGCCCAGCAGTTCGTTTATCCCCTCCAATGCCGCGTCGCTGTCGAATCTGTCGATGAGACTGATTATCCTTACCGCGTCGGAATGCTTCTTCTGCGCTGAGATGGGCTGCATTTCGGATATATCCGCCCCGCTGTCTTCATTGGTCTCCAACAGTCCGCCGGATTTGAGATATTCCGCCACATTGTCAAGCAGCTCGTCGTACATCCGCACAAGCTCGGCGTAATGCTCCGATACAAAGCTCTCGTCTCCCTGCTTCGCCGCGTCCTCGTGGTCCCTCGCTTGCATGGACAGCTCTGTCGCGCCTATGCTCTCTGCCACGCTCTTGAGCGAATGGGCTTCTATGCGATAGGAATTGACTGACCCGGATTCAGCATATCTGCAAAGCTGCTTCGACTGCAATCTGCCTTCCGTGAGAAATACATTGAGTATGTGATGATACGCGTCTATGCTGCCCCCCATATTGAATATTCCCTGCGGCACATCAAGCCCCGCAATCTTTATGCTGCGCGCATCGCTGCGAATATTGGAGGATACATATTCGCTGCGGGATCGGCTGATCTTCATCATGGGATCCACCTGCTCCGTGTATTCTGTGCGCTGCTTTTCCTCCGGAATGTATTTTCTGATGACCACCGCCAGCGTTTCGATGCTCATGGGTTTTTCCACATAATCGTTCATGCCGTTTGTCAGGAACAGCTCCCGCGCCGCCTCGCTGACATTGGCTGAGAGCGCTATTATCGGCACATTCCTGTAATATTCTCCTTCGGCGGCACGGATGTGCTGCACTGTTTCTATGCCGTCCCAGTCCGGCATCATATGATCCATAAATATCATGTCGTAATTCGGGTCGCGCAGCAGCGCCTCGTATGCCTCCCTGCCGCTGCTCACCATATCCACGTGCGGCTTGTAGACATTCAGCAGCCCGGCGGTAACGCGGAGATTGACATAATTATCGTCCACTACCAGAATGCGCGCGTCCGGTATGAAAAGATGGTTTTCCGGCTTCTTGACGCGGCGGAAGCTTTCTGTGTCGTCCCCGCGGATCAGCGAAGCCAGCTGTCCTGTCAGCACGGGCTTATGGATGATCAGAATGTTTTCCTTCATGCCATCATCCACAAATGTGTTGCGATCCACCATTGCCACAAGGCGCATACGCTTGATCTTCTGAGCAAATGAATTCACGCCCGCAATGCAGGTTCCGTAATCAAAGAAGAGCATCGCGCCGAACCGGTCGGAATTGTAGTAATCCCACACCGCCACATCGTTTACCGTAAGAACCGCTATGCCCATTGCCTCCAGTATGCTTCTGAGGTTCTCGGCATAATATCCGTCAGGCTCGCAGATATACGCCAGATAACCGTCGGGGTCCGGAACAAAGCCGAGTTCCCGGCGCTTCTTTACCTTCTGCTCCACCACAACCGTGAAGGTGGACCCTTTGCCGGGTTCGCTCTCGACGTTGATGGAACCGTTCATCTTGTTGGCAAGACGCTGCGATATCACCAGCCCCAGTCCTGTTCCTTCCATCCGGCGGGAATGGTCGGTGTCTACCTGTGTGAACTGCGTGAAGAGCTTCTTCTGATCCTCACGCGATATTCCCACGCCGGTGTCCGTGATCTCTACGGTAAGCCAGAAATGAGCCGAATCGTCTATGCTGCATGTCATCCGGAGCCTGATCATGCCTCTGTCCGTGAATTTCACCGCGTTGTTGAGCAGATTTATTAGTATCTGTCTCAGCCTCGATTCGTCTCCTATCAGTTCCGCCGGTACGTCAAGCGCAATGTCCGCCACAAACGCTATATCCTTTTCGCCGATTCTCACGTTGATGATGCTCGCAACGTCAGATACCAGATTCTCCACGCTGTATGGCGCTTCGTCGAGACTCATCTTATTCGCCTCGATCTTGGAATAATCCAGGATGTCGTTCACCATGCTCAGAAGGTTCTGAGCGGAATTCTGTATGGTGGTGACGTATTCCTGCTCCAGCGGCGAAAGGTCGTTTTGCAGCAGCAGCTCGCTCATCCCGCAGACAGCTATCATGGGCGTGCGCATCTCATGGCTCATATTGGCGAGAAAATCCGCTTTTTCCCGGCTTCCCGCTTCCGCGTTGATCTTTTCCTGCTCAACCATCCGGTAGAGGTCCGTTATGCTCTGGGCACGCGATTCCATGATCTTCACCGCGTTGCGGAACCAGATGATCATCGCTATCACCGCCGTGCTGCCGAGATAAAACAGCACCAGTCGCGCTACGGCACTCAAAGGCATCTCAAGATGTCCGAAGAATCTGGCGGGATACATCAGATACAGCCACGCGTACAGTAAGGCCACATATATCATCTGAAGCACCGTCAGTTCGATCCTGCGATAAAGCGCGACAAAGCACATGATCACCAGAAATACTCCGTGACTCGCCGATATGGTGTTGTTCTCCCAGATATAGGCGGTGGCGCACGCCGTCATGCACGCCGTCGCTGCATATGCCTGCGGCGCGCCGTTGAGAAACGGTACAAATGTAAATATTCCCAGAACTGCCGGCATTGCCAGCATCATCTCCCACAGATACGCCGGCATTCCGCATAAAATGCAGTATCCCGACGCAATCGGAAAGAATATTACAAATATCCAGAAAATGAATTTTTCCACGGTACGATGGGTAATTTCCTTATGCTTCATATCAAGACCCCCAATTAAGTTTATTTTAGCCCATAATGCCCCGTTTGTCAAGCTATAGTGTATTCCTTGCGCCTATCGGAACATCATCTTTCCCGCTCTCGCTGAATTCCTTTTTTATTCACGCGCAAGGCATGTACACAGAATAAAATTAATACTAATTTTATATTTTGCTTTCCCGCAAAGACTTGATATTTTGCAATAAAAGTAGTAAAATAATAAATTAGATATATTATTTTTTTATTCATTTGGAATAATTACTATTTTGTTTTGGAGTGATCAGTTTGTCCGAACCAATAAATATCAACAAGGAATACGGTCGGATTTCCGAACTCTTTTTTGCCGTCTGGAACGTCTCGCCCCCCGTCAATTACATATGGATCGACTTTGAAAACGAACAGGTCATGTGCGGCCAGCACGACGAAATCTGCGATCTCGCCGGTGAAAGAAGAAATCTCAAATCTCAGGGCGGAAAATTCATCGAGCTTATCTCTTATGACGAAAACGGTGAGGCTATCAGGAATTTCGACAGCTTTTCTTTTGAAGAGGAAATCCCTTTCCTTAAGGCAAACCGCGCTGATCTGCTCAGATTTCTCTCTGTGCTTCAGCAGATTGATATTCTCGGCTGGCGCAACAGCTTCCCCTCCCAGCGCGACGGCATAAGCTGGCGGGTCGACATCTTCTCCAGGAACGACAGCGAAAAACATTCTTCCGGTCAGGCCAGATTCCCTACCGAATGGGCTGAATTCGGCAGGGCAATCAGCGCCCTCGTTCAGTCGGTTCAATCCGACAACAGATAATTCCAATAGGCGATTGTAATAGGAAAGCGCGCAGCGCCAATAATGGGGTCCAGGGGGCAAGGCGCCCTGGCAGGGGTCCGGGGGCTGCCCCACGAGGGAGGCAAAGCCGACCGAGCGGGATGCACCCGGACAAAAACGCGGTCGGGCGAATACCGAAATAGGAAAAATCCAAATCCGTCCTTCCCGCGACCGGAGAAAAAAGCTCCCCCGTATTACTCCCTTTTCCCAATTTTGCAATCGGCTAAATAATTCCCCTACAAGGAGGAATATGATTTATGTCAGAAATAAACAACGACGACGTGTTTGAACTGCTCAACAGTGAATTTGAAAACTTTGAGCTTGAAAGGGAAAACGCAAGAAATCTGGAAAATCTGAGAAGAAGACAGGCTCTCACTCAGCAGCAGCAGGATGTCCAACCCGACGATGAGGTTGACTTCGGGGATTATGATGAGGAATCCGGCGGAAGCGGCTGTATCGGCACCGCCTTCCGGATTCTGATTATTCTCCTGCTCGCGTGCGCTGTGGCGTGGCTGGTCTTTATGCCCGAGGGAAGCGTCAGCGAACTGTGGGACAAAGTCTCTCCCAGGCTCGAAAGCTCCTGGTCATGGGCGACGGATCTCTGGCACAACGGATTTTCTGCCGACTCCCCTCATACCGCTGTATCTGCCTCCGACAATTCCTCCGAAAATAATACGCGCGGTTTTACCACCGCCGCTTCAGAACGGAATCAGACCGCTTCGACCGCTTCAACCGCCTCTTCGGCTGAAGTCAGCGACACTCCCCAGAACACCGACAAGGGCGATTCTCCCTACTCCATTAAAGTATTCCGCCCAAGTCAGCTTGTCATCGTCTACGACTCCACCGGCAGTCCCGCAAAGGTGTTCTCATGTTCGTCCGGCAAGACAGCTACTCCCACCAGAATCGGCGACTACGCTATCCGCGCGAAATACCGCTGGAGATTCATGGTCGGCAACTGCTATACCCAGTACGCTTCGTCTTTCAGCAGCGGCTATCTTTTCCACTCCATCCCCTACGACAAAAAGAACCCCGGCACCATGTACAATTCTTCTTATGACAAGCTGGGAAATCCCGCCTCTTCCGGCTGCATCAGGCTTTGTCTGCGCGATACCAAATGGATTTACGACAACTGTCCCATCGGCACGCCCGTTCAGGTGGTTGACGAAAGCGCGCCCGCAGGTTCAACCCCTGAGATTATCCCGGAGCGCATCAAGGATTCGGGACACAACGGCTGGGATCCTACCGACGATTCTCCCGACAGCCCATACAACAAATAGTTCCTATGAATAAAACACTCCCCCGTTACAAAAAATGTATTTGCAATACTGTAACCGAGGGTGTGTGGTGTTAATGTCCCTTCCGGAATTGTTCGGATTGATTAAATTATCCTATCGTCAGGCAGAGGGTCGGCGTATCAATACCGTCGTTCTCTGCCTGAAATATATTGCCTCTCTTTTTCTTGCCGCCGCTTTGTTATTGTTTTCAACCGGCTCGCCGGGATTCTCTCAAAGAGCCGCTCTCACCGCTGCCGCAGCTGCCGCGGGGCTGTTTGCGGTTTGTATGCGCGGCATTCTGATAAGGGAAATGTACCTGACCTCGGAAGGGTTTCTCCGGCACGGTTGCCGGAACCCTATCCCCTGCCCCGGCATTCCCGCGACGCTTTCATTTGAACTTGCCTGCCTCGCCGCGGCTTGGTCCGTCAATTTCGTCCTGATGTCTCCCGCCTACATCTGTCTCAGGTTCGGCATCAGGTATTACTCCCTCAGCGCGCACAGACAGGGATTCATGCTGCTGCTCGCCGCCGCTTCTCTGCTCGCGGCGGGCGGGGCGTTATTCGCCGCGGTCATCAGATCAAGACTGAGCTGCGCCGAATATCTTTGGCTCTGCGGTCGCTGCAAAGGGGCGCTCTCCGCTCTCGACTGCTCGTGGTATCTTTCGGAAGGCTCCTGCGGCGACCTGCTTCGGCTGAAATGGCTGTCGCTGCTCTTTGCACCGGCTTTGTCTCATCTGTGCGCGATGAATTTTTCTCAAAAGCTGCTCAGGCGCAACGGTATGCCTTCCCGGAACGCTCTTCGGATTGAATTAATCCGCGATATTCGCGGCGAACAGTTTCTCGAACTCACATAAAAGGAGGATTCACCATTGAATCACAAGGAACTTACGGCAATCATTATGAAAGAGATTCATTCCGCTCACGGAATAGTCTCTGTAATTTTCAAGGATTTCGATACGGGTAGAATCCCATTCCAGTTCGCGCCGGATTACTCTATGCCCGCGGGCGATATGGTGAAAATCCCTATCCTCCTCGCTGCCCTGAACCGCATTCAAGAGGGCGATCTCTCGCTTGACGAATGCCTCCTGGTGCCTAATCTCTGGATTAACCGCAACAGCGTCGCCTTTGAACGCGGGCAGATGTCTTATTCCGTTGACGAATTGCTCTCATGGATGATCGTGGCTGACGAGGATACCGCCGCCGATGTGTTCATTGAAATATTCGGGCTGAAATATATCAACGATTGCTGCCGCCGCTTCGGGCTTTTCAATACGCATGTCGAGTGCCGTCCGGGCAGTGAAAGAATCGAGGACGATCCCCGGCATAATATCACTACCGCTCAGGATATTCTCACTTTTTTTGAGGGGATTTACCGCAATACGATTCTTCCCCGTCCCCTCTGCGAATACGCCGGAAGGCTCTTCCTCCGCCATCGCCTCAACAGCGGATTCACCCGCTACATATGCGACGATATTTACTCCGGACGTCTTGTGAGCGACAGGGATTGCGTCTCTCACGAAGCAGGGGTCTTTTATCTCAGATATGTCGATTACTTCCTCGCGGTATTCAATTCCGACCCTGACTCCACTCCACAAAGACAATCCGACAGTCAGCGCTTGCGCGCGCGGCTCTCTGATATGATCTACAATTTCTACCTCGAACGCGAGGACGCTATTCTTTCTCATTCCAATAATTCCAACATCCGTTAGTGCGAAATGATAATCCCCCTGCCGTTAGACAAGATACGGCAGGGGGATTTTCTCTTGATGTCTCAGAAAGTCTGATTATGCTTTTTGGGGAGTGAATTTCTTAAGCAGTTCCGAAGCCTTGTTTTTGATAATCGTTTTTTCGTTCTTATTCAGCAGTATCACATAGTTCATCACATAGCCTACTATTCCGCACAAACCTGCCATCAGACCGAGCTTCAGCCACGAATCCATGGCGGAGAACTGCACTATCACTGCAAACACAACGATCATTGCGCCGTTGGCAACCGTTCCACGCAGAATGGTGGGATAAAATTCGGTGAGCTTCACGTCAAGATTCTTTGCCGCGTACATCGGGGTAAACACCAATACCTTGAACATCAGCAGAACGCTGCTGACTATCTTTACCGCCAATACTCCCATGTCAGTCACATTGAGCAATACAAAGACAAGCACCACATTGATGACGCCTATCGCCATGGTCACAATCACGGGAAGCCTCAGCTTGCAGGTAATTGTCTGCACCGCGCTCAGCGGATAGGAAAAAATGCTGAACAGACTGGGCAAAAGCGTCAGAAGCGAAAGCGTCTGAATGGTGCCTATTTCCGCGTCGGTCAGCGAGGGCAGCCATAGCCTGAAAAACGAATAGCCGAATACGATAAATCCTATCACCGGCACCGAGCAAAGGAACGAGCATATTTTGACGGCGCTCTTTGTTTCTTTGATGAATTTTCCTTTGTCACCGTCCGCATATACAGTCGTCATCTGTGGGACGAATATATTGGCTACCATCGCTATCAGGCTCGCAAGCTGAACGGGTATCGTCTTCGAGTAGGACATCAGGCTCATGCCTAACGCTCCGATAAACAGATTGCAGATGATCAGATCCAGACCGTCCAGCAGTATTGCCGCAAGCTGATTGATGGAATTCCAGATGCCGTTGACAAACAACTCCTTCACTGCGTCCCATTTGAAGAATTTTACGTCAAGTTTGAGCTGGGGCGTCAGGGTCTTCAGATATCCGTAAGTGATATATGTGAGATATATGTTACATATCAGCGCCGTGAATCCGACATACCATACATTCGGGGCAAGAAACGCAAACATGACCAGAAGCAGAACGCACCTGATGATATTGCTCTGCATGCTCCTTATTCCTTCCAGATCAAGACGGTTCGCCGCAAATGTGCTCACATGGAATGTCGTTGTGGCAATGCTCAGAAGCGTGCTCACAAATATGAATGTCCACAGTATCTTGATGTCTCCCACAAATCCTACCGGGACATTGATTATGCTGTCCAGGAATATAATCAGAAATGCGGACGGAACCACCAGTGCCAATGACAAAATTATATTGATTATGGTGACGGATGAAAAATATTCATTGGCACTCTTGTATTTTTCCTGTCTGAGATTGATGGTGATATATCTTGCCAGAAGTCCGTTGATCGATACTACCAGAATATTGGCATAGTTTGTAAAGGAATAAGCCAGATTTACAAATCCGTATATCTCCTTGCTGACATGTGTTACCACATACGGCGTCAGGAAGAAATTTATTCCCAGATTCAACGCGAATGATACAACCTGAGCGATCATATTGTAAGCCATACGCTTGCTTTTTTTCAAATTTACTTCGCCTCATCTTTCAACAAATACATAATCCGGTTTATTTTCGGATCTCATCTATGATTTGAGCAAGGTATTCTGTGTCGGTACATGCCTGAACGTCATACGCGTCATGAACTTCGTTCACGTATTTCCCCTCGATCTGGGTCTTATCGTCCGCCTGCATCAGGTACCATTCGTATTCTATATCCATATGACCTACGTCAATCGCACGGATTCCCCCACGGCACAGGTCTGCCGCCAGAACCGTGGCGGTCGGTCCGAGTGCCAGAAGTACCAGTTCGCCGCTGTGATTTTTCCTGACTGACTCGAGAATTTTGTCGTAAACCGAAAACGCGTCCTTGTTGGGCGTGATAATGCGTTTGATGCTTGTCACATTGTCAAACAGGTCGTTTCCTATGCCCAGCCGCGTCTCGTTGCCTTCCACAATGAGTATGTCCCTGCCTTCCCATATCTTCCTGAGATTTTTGAAGGATATCTCGGCACGGTCGCACTTGACATAATCAATATACGGCCTTGTAATCAGCGTGTCTCCGAACGTATAGGAACCCGCTCCGTGCTCCCTGATATATTTCACCGTCTCCGGCAGGTGGAACCATCTCCACTTTTTCCAGAATTCCTTTGCGCGCTCGTTGTATTCCTTGGATGTGTTTACGTCCATCAATGCTCTCGAAATACACACCAGCAATCCTTCCGGCGGCTCCGCGATGACCCTGGTCAATGCCGCGCGAAGCTCGTCGCTGCAGGGCTGGAATCTCAGCGATTCCCCGTCAACCATCAGCTTGAACTCACCGTCGCCGAATCGCGCTACCGACGCCTCTTTGTCTATGATGTAGCTGAATGTGTCCTGATAGGTCATTATCCTGAGCTTGCTTTTGATTTCAACGTCGATTTTTCTCTTGAGTTTGTCAATAAAGTTGCTAATTGTGCTCATAACGGCTTCATTTATCCTTTCCTCAGCTTTTTCACAAGTGCGTTTCTCGCTGTCATTATGTGCGGGAACAATGTTACCACCCAATATTTCAGCTTGTACTTCGGACCCGCTACCCTGTACAGATTCCACCTGTCCTTATGGATTGTCTTGCGGGCGTCGATTACATTCCTGTCCTTCATGGAGGTGGAGTAACTGTACACCAGCAAGTAATAATGCACCGTCTGCTTCAGGCATCTTTCCGCCAGTTCCGGATATCGCTCCCGGCAGAACTGATATTGTTCATACCACCCTAACATCGTGTGATATTCCAGCTTGGTGCTCACGCTGTTTACTATCGAGCTGCTGTTGTCAAAATATCCGTAGTACGGGGCTTCGGTATAAACCACCTTTTCGCACCGGTCTATTAATTTATACATTATGGCTATGTCTTCGCACAGTCGTCCGGGTTCAAATCTCAGGCCGTCAAACAATTCCCTTTTGCAGATTCTCCGCCAGACATAATTGGTGTGTTCGTTGTTGATGAGATGGTACATCGCTTCCCGCCCGTTTCTGACGGTTACGTCATATGCTTCACCGCTCAGCTCCACCGAATTTCCCGACGTGAATTCGTAGCCGCACACCGCCATCGGCGCTTCATATTCCCTTGCCAGCCCCAGCAGTCCCCCGCAATAATCAGGATGCACAAAGTCATCGGAATCAATAAAGCAGAAATATTCTCCTGATGCCTCGCGCATACCGCTGTTTCTCGCCTCTGAGAGACCCATGTTCTTCTGATGTATCACCTTTACGCGCGCGTCTGACGCCGCGTATTCGTCGCAGATGGCTCCGCTGTTGTCCGGCGTTCCGTCATCTACCAGTATTATTTCGATATTCCTGTAGCTCTGAGCCAGAATGCTGTCAACACATCTTCTGATGTATGCTTCCACTTTATAGACGGGTACAATAACGCTTATCAATTCCTGATCCATATTCATTTACTCCATCACTGCCGTAAAATATTGCTCAATTCTTCCAGTCCCTGCCGGCGCATTTCCATGATCTTCTGATCCACTGAATCGTAGTCGTATTCGTCCTGTGACAGCTTACGGCTGAATGTCCCGCTGTCACATGTTGAATCTATCAGTGCGTGAGACAGCCCCAGCTTGGTCACAACGTCTGTCACCTTGATGCCCGACGGCATTGACAGAAAACGCTTATGATTGAGTATCGAAAAGATGCTCCCGTGGAATGTCGTGGTCACAACGTAGTCCGCAAGTCTCAGTACTTCGCAGAATTCAAGCTGCGAACAGTTTATGACATAATCGCACCAGTCGAGATAAAAACATGCGCTGACAACCTTCAGGTCCTTCTCCCTGGCAAATGTCAGAATGTTGTTCCTGAGTTCGTCCGTGATGTATCCGGGATAGGAATAAATCATGAGATACCGGTTGTTCTTTAAATATTCATCTTGCAGCTCTTCGTGGAATTCCTCAACGTCCACCAAAAATGTCGGGTCACATACTACCGTGGAATCATGTCCCGTCATTTGCTTCACCACTTCGCCGGTATGCCTGTCCCGCACCAGCAAATGCTCTATCCGGGCAATATTCTCCCTCAGCTCCGGGTATGCCGCATAGTCCTCGGCAGTGGCCTTGCCCATGCTCACGGCGTATGTAAAGACATTGTTCATCCCCTTGCCGTAAAAAAACGGGTTGGTAAAGTACGGCATCGTGACATTCCATATCTCGTCGCTGCCGAGTATTATCTTATCCATTTCGCCGGCGTGGGAAAAATCCGTTACCTGAAGCCGTTCCAGCTCCTTGGCGAAGATTTCACATTTCTTCCTGCCTTCGAGGTATTCCCTCCACACCGATACGGGATGGCGCAGACTGTTGCGGTTGACCGGATATTTGTAGAAATTCCTCTTGTAGGGTTTATCCGGCGTCGGATTGGAAATGAAGTACACGTCATGTCCCATCTTACTGAGTACCAGGTGCAGAGCATATGACTGCAAATAGGAACCGAAATTTGCGGAATCATACACGGTAACAATGCCAATTTTCATTTTCAGATCAGCCTTTCAGCAATATTTGAATTTTTGCAACAACTTGTTTTTTTGGGGGAATTATCTTTGTTTCAGGTTCTTTAACATCGTCCGTATATTTCGTTTCAACTGTATCAGCCTGACTGCGAAGGAAATCTTTGCCTTGTTATGACGGTGATATATTACATAGCTTTCGTCCGACAGCAGATCTCCCATTTTCAGCCCGAAAAATCTGATATAATGTCCCCTGCTGCGATAGGCTCGCACCGACATTTCCTTGAAAAGTTCATCCTCTTCCACATCAGAAATCAACGCGGGCAGTTCGCCGATACCCACTCTCTTGTATTGGTCGTGCATCAACGACACATACATATATTCAAAATTACTCCGGATATAATGCTCCCCGTCATCATATTGCCCGGCGTATTTATATACATAATTCAACAGCAGGTGGAACTGCTTCACCTTCGGCTCTTTGTAGCCTATTCCGGTCAGCGAAGAACCCCTGATAACGTAATGGTATAATTTGTCACTCATGCTGACTATCCTGCACGCATGCAGCAGATAATAGGACAGGAAACACACGTCCTCCGAAAAAATCACCCTGTTGTCTTCAAACTGAATGCCGTATTTTTTGATAATGTCCATCCTGTAGAGCTTGTTCCAGACCTCAAATGCGACATGGCACTGATAATATTCCCGGGCGATAAATTCAAACCGCTGCCGCGGATCTGCCAGCTCGTAAACGCGTTCCTCCGGCTCGAATGTCTCCGCCACTCCGCCGTCTTCTTCCCGGAAACGCTCTATCCCGAAGACCACCATGTCGGCTGCCTCCGATTCCATCTTTGCCACGGCCTTCTCTATCAGGTCGCTCTCGATGTAGTCGTCGCTGTCCATAAAGTAGCAATACTCGCCCTCCGCGTACTCCATTCCCTTGTTTCTGGCGGACGACAGCCCGCCGTTTTGCTTGTTGATTATGATGATCCGGCTGTCGTCGCAGGCATATTTTTCACATATCTCCAGCGAATTGTCCTTCGTGCCGTCATTCACCAGTATAATTTGCAGATTTCGGTAGGTCTGCCCTACTACGCTGTCCAGACACTTCGCCAGATAGGATTCCACATTATACACCGGTACAATGACTGTTACAAGCTTCTCCATCCAAAACGCCTCCCTTATTTGCAGACTATTAGATCGTAAAAGTTGGAAATGTCGGAAATTCGGGGCTTTGGGCGTTTTTAAACGGGAGCTTTTTTCTCCATCCGTGGGAAGGTCGGATTGGGTTTTTTACCATTTCGGTATTCGCCCGGCCTCGATTTATTTTCCCCTGCGTTTCGCTCGGTCGGCTTCGCCTCCCTCGTGGAGCCTTGCCCCCTGCACCCCATTATTGGCGCTGCGCGCTTTCCTTTTTTTTCTTTTTACTTTTACAATCGCTATCCACAACTTAGTGAAATTAACTTCCTCCGTCTCGCCTACGGCGAGCCACCTCCCTCAAAGAGGGAGGCAATATCCGGCTCCCT
>ONWI01000076.1 GCA_900321515.1 uncultured Eubacteriales bacterium
CTTGGTGAAAACCGGAATTCCGGAAATGCGCACGCAGTAGCCTGACGGATCGTTCATGTTGCTGCCGCGGTTGAACTGATAGGTGAATCTCGCGGACTGACCGAACATCAGGTTGTAATTGCCGTTTGCGTCGGTGCGTCTCACGGCGTACTCCTGGTTGCCGTTGGTGAGCTCGCTGATGGCAGGGTCAAAGAGCTTGAACCCCGTGCCGCCCACCTCGGTGAAGATATAATTATTGTTGCTGTCCTTTTCGCCGACAAACTGACCTTTATTGCCTGAGGTACCGGAAGCGGGGCCGCCTTCGCCCTCGCCGCCGCCTTCACCGTTGCCCTCGCCGTCGTCGGCGGGAGGAGGTGCGGGGGTATCGCCGTCGCCGTCATCTCCGGCGGGATCCACAGGAATTTCCTGCGGGGTATCGTCCGGAGTATCCTGCGGTGGAACCACGGGCGTATCATCGGGAGTATCCTGCGGGGAATCGTCCGGAATATCCTGCGGGATATCGTCCGGCTCGTCGGAATCGTCGTCAGGCTCGGGGACTGTCGCCATCGGCACCATTCTTGCACCGGTGTAGTCCGGGAGAACTTGATCAGCCTGTGCGGTCTTGTATGCTGCGGTGAGGGGATAGCGATCCGTGTCGGAATCATCAAAATTAAAGAATTTAACGCTTTCGGAAGCGGCATATGCGGCGTTGTTACCGTTAAGGTTGTCGCCGATATCCCCGGCATTCGTCTGATTGCTGCCATTGTCGCGAATGATATAACGCGAATTTGCCACGGACGGGGTATGGAAGTAATACAGCTCGTCGGACTCCGCCATATTGTAGGCATCATTCCAGCTGCCGTCAATATTCAGCGGTCCTGCGCCCCATACATAGAGCCGGTAAGCGTTCCAGCCGCTGATGGGATTCACCACCAGCGTGAGCAGGTTGTACCAGTTCGGGGTGAGATTGGAGCCGGAGCCTTCCAGAAACAGACACGGCGCAGGCATGGACTCGAGCGCAGTATCGCTGGGAATTGTGAACGCAGTACCGTTGTACTTGAATGTATTGTCCATATTCGTCGTATTGCCGCCCTGCGTCTTGGAGGATTTTTTGTAGATTCTGGCGTAATAATACGGAAGGGAGCCGTCCTGATGGAGTTCCAATGTTTTTTCGCCCTTTACCGTCGTGACAGTGACGGTCGGCGTCGTCGCGCCGTAGAACCAAACCACCACAGGGTTGGTATAGGAGTAGGAAGTATCGTCGCCAATGTGCTTAATCTTTTGACTGGTGTAATGGAAGCACGGTTCGTAGGCGCAAATCGGGTCGCTATTGGAATCCAGCGGAGGATCGTCTATCACCATCTGAGTGGCTTCGATCTGCTTTACGATGCCGCCAACCGAGATGCTGATGACGTTGGGACAATCCGTGGTGGAATTGTTGGAGGGATTCACGCTGTCCGTAACTACCTTTTTCACATACTTCGGGACGCCGCTCACCTTGTAATAGCTGCCGCCGGTAGACTCGCCCGTCGGGAGAGATGCGGTAGAAGGCGTGTAGGGAGTAACGGTGTAGGACTGTACGTTGCTCTGACCGGAAGCTAACGGATTATAGCTGTTGTCAGACTGCACGGTCGGTGCGTTCATTGCGTAGATATAGAAGTCGATTGTGTCCGTATCGTACTGGTATTCCGTGGTCTGATTGCATTTGTTATCAAATTCATCCTCCACATCGGAGGGAGTATTTGCGCTTTTAGGCTGGAGATCCATATAGGCCTTGACAGCCTTTGCGTAAGCGGCTCTCTTGGTCGCGTCCTCGCAGTTGGCGTTGTTTTCAGCCCATTTTTTCAGTTTGTTGTAAAGGCTGTAGTAATCGTTGATCCAGTTTTCCAGCGTGTAGTTGGTACCGGAAGTGGGATAATTGGTCTTCAGCGTATAGCTCGGCATGGCGGCGTGGGAAATGTCATCCGAATCGTTGGGGTTCGCCTTCTTGGTATAGCGATCAAGAGCCGAATACTTGCTGCAGATCTTCCAGACATAATAACCCTCAACATCATAGAAATACAAATCCGTGCCTTTTACTTCCGCGTAATCAGTGGAAACACTGGTGTACCATCCCGCTTTTCCGCCGTTCGGATAGATATTGGTTTTCAGATCACCTTTCGGGTGCCTGATCTGTTCATATCCGCCTTCACGAAAGACTCTTACTTCCACATTTGTATGGAATCCGCCGTCCTCCTTCGACTTGGATTCCTTGGTCAGATTGATAAATCTGCCGATTCTTGCGTCAGTGGTGTCGTTTGGGTCACTATCACTCTGACCGTAGCCCTTGGAGAGAATCATGCTGTCTCCAGCCTTGATTTCCTTGCTTGGAATGTTTCCGTGATTCACCATATTACCGGAGCCGTCGTTGGCTCTGGTATTGTAGGTGATAGTGTATTTGGTCTGTGGCTGAGGAGTGATCACATCCGGGGGCACGTCATACTCCGGACTGGTCACCGCGGAGGTGGGAGAATCCGACGCCATGAGATATTCCACAGCCTCGGTGCCGGCAACCTGCTCGGTCAGATCACTGAGCTCAGGATTTACATCGCCAAGGGAAAGGGTATTCCTGACCGTGAGCATGTCGCTTATCTGGAAATTGAAGGTAATGCGGCAGTTGGACTCAAGCGAACCGCGTTCGATGTAATAAACGGTGAGGGTATGCTGCTTGCTGCTGTCGCTGTAAAGTCCGATAGTATTAAAAACGCTGGTGAGATTAACCGGGGAACCATTTGTCCAACCGACTTTCTGGTCGTGATTGTAGTAGTCTGCGGCGTCCTTGACATACTTTGTCTTGGCATAGGGGTAGCTATAATCGTCGTCGCCGTTCAGAGAGAAGCAGATATTGCCCTCGACGGCTCCGTGAGCGCCGCCCACATCGAGAATCAGCTGATCGTCAATGAAAACCCAGACGTCGTCGTCACCGCTGAATTTGAAATTGATAGGCAATCCGGCTTTCGGAACAGTGGGATTATCAGGATCCATTATAACCATGCCATCGGAGTCGCGCTCGATGGCATGACCGTCGGCTGACATGGTGAAGTTTATCGAGAACTTAGCGCCGTAACCGAAGTTCTGCCCTCTGGAAGGCTTCTGGGTGACGAGCGGGAAAAATCCCTTGCCGTTCTTGAGGTCGCCCTTCTGGTCGCCTGTGCCGACAGTGAACTTTCCGATTTCCGGAGAATCAGCCGTAGCGTCTTTCACCTTGACGTAGCCGAGAGAATCCTTGCCGGCTTTACTGTCATATCTGTAATAGCCGAAGTCAGGATCACTGTTGTCGGTGATCTTTTTAAAAAGGAACTCATGCTGTCCTTTGTAAGGAACTGTGCAGAATTTAATCAGTCGTTTATTGCCAAAAAA
>ONWI01000063.1 GCA_900321515.1 uncultured Eubacteriales bacterium
AGACATGGCTGTAATGAAAATGAAGCTCCTGAGCATTATCGGGAGCATTGATCAGCTCGATGCCGTTCTTGACACCTGCTGTTCCTCAGAAAATTTTCACTTAGATCAGGCGATGAGCTTCTTCAAGGACAAATCCGAATTTGTTTCGCTCAATGACGAAAATCCCTACACGTTCTATCTCAACAAGCTGAGCGACGCGGTAAAGCTGGCGAGGCTGGATGCCGCTCCGGTAGAGGACTCCGACCTGCTGCTCAATTGGGACGAAATAAAGGATTATGTTGAGAACACATCGTCAAAGCTTGCTGCATATCAGGAGGAAAAATTCAGCCTGACCCAGGAAATTGAAAACATCACTCATTCCATGGAGCAGTTCAAGCACTTTCAGGGATTCGACATGAAGCTCGACGAGATATTCAAGTGCGAATTCATCAAGGTACGTTTCGGCAGACTTCCCAAAGAGAGCTTTGAAAAGCTCAGTCTCTACAGCGACAATCCCTACATCGTCACTTTCCCCTGCACAAGCGACGACAAGTATGTATGGGGCGTTTACATGGCACCAATCGACAATATTCACGAAGTGGACAGAATATTCCAGAGCCTTTACTGGGAGCGTCTGAAGATTCCGGACGCTGTAGGCACTCCGGAGGAAGCTTACAACACCCTTGCCGAACAGCTCAAGGGGCTGAACGAGCGGCTTGCCGACGTCAGGAAAAAGATGGACGACTTCTGGGGCGAGGAAGAGGTGCGCTGCTGCAAGGTGCTCAGCTACCTCGAACGCCACAAGAACAATTTTGACTTGCGGCGCTATACTGCCAAATATCAGCACAGCAGGATATTCTTCCTTGCGGGCTGGGTACCGGTCGAGGCTGAGAAGGATTTTACCAAGCGTCTGGAAAAGCTCGGCGGAATAGAATACAAGTTTGAAAACGCCAGCGACGAGCCGTCGCAGGTACCTCCGGTAAAGCTCAAAAATGCCGGAATATTCAAGCCTTTTGAATTCTTTGTCAAGATGTACGGACTTCCGAATTATGACGAGATGGATCCGACGCCGTTTGTGGCGATAACATATTTCATTCTATTCGGCATAATGTTCGCGGATGTGGGACAGGGACTCTGCCTGTCGCTGATCACATGGCTTTTCATGTGGAAAATGAAGAAGATGGAGCTTGGCAAGTGTATAGCAATGTGCGGCATATCGTCCGCGATATTCGGGGTGCTTTTCGGCTCGGTCTTCGGCTTTGAAGAGCTGCTCAATCCCTTCTGGGGCTGGGTGCATAAAAAGACCGGCGTTCCGCTGATGGAGGGCAAGCTGCTCGACGTAAACGAACTCAGCACCGAGCTTATATACGCGGCAATCGGCATAGGCGTGGTGCTTGTGCTGGTGGCGATACTGCTCAATATCTACACCAAATTCAAGCAGCATAAATACGGCAACGCGCTGTTCAGTCAGAACGGCGTTGCGGGCTTCCTCTTTTACGGAGGCACGATATTCGGCATTCTCGGGCAGATGTTCCTTAATATCCCGCTGCTGACCCCGGCATATGTCATATGCCTGATAGTCATTCCGGCGGTGCTGATATTCATCAATGAGCCGCTGAGCGAGCTTATTGAGGGCAAGGAGGACTGGTTCCCCGAGAGCATAGGCGACTTCCTGATGCAGAACATCTTTGAAATGCTTGAAGTCGTGCTTTCCTACGTTTCCAATACGGTCAGCTTCCTGAGAGTCGGCGCTTTCATTCTGGTGCATGCCGGCATGATGACGGTGGTATTCACCCTTGCGGGGATGATGAGCGGTTTCGGCTATTGGGTCACGGTGATTCTGGGCAACATAATCATCATGGCGCTCGAAGGACTTCTGGTAGGCATTCAGGCCTTGCGTCTGGAATTTTACGAGATGTTCAGCCGTTTCTTCACCGGCGAAGGCAGGCCTTTTAAATCCGCTTCCACCATGGCGGAGGAACTCAAGAAATAATTAGTGAATAGAGAACAGTGAATCATTTGGGAGCGCTTCGGGCTGAATTCTATACGCTTGCGTTCGCTTGCGTTCGCTTGCGTTCGCTTGCGTTCGCTCGCTTTACCATATTCAATCAATCATCAATTAATGGAGGATTTCAAAATGAACGTACTTATCTATGCAATTCCGGTTATCGCAGTATTCGCAGCGGCATACGCCGCGGTAAGATTCTTTAAGCAGAACGGCAGCGGCGCAAAGGCGCTCAAGGTGAATTTCGCGGTGGTTGCGCTTGTCTTTGCGGTCTGCATGTTCGGAGCAATGACGGCAATGGCTTCGGGCGAGGATACAGCGGAAGCTCCCAAAACTACTGCCGCCGAAACAACCGAAGCGGCAGCCGACGAAACCGCAGCTTCCCCGGCAGCGGAGAATACCGGTTTGGCACTCGGTCTCGGACTGCTTGCAGCGGCTCTTTCGACCAGCATCAGCGGCATCGGCGGCGGTATTGCCGTTGCATCGGCAGCCCCGGCAGCTATCGGAGCTACCAGCGAGGATCCCAAGGCGTTCGGTAAAGCGCTTATCTTCGTTGCTCTGGGCGAATCCATCGCTCTGTACGGTCTGGTTATTGCTATCATGATACTCAACAAGATCTGACCTACTGAAAGGACTGAGTTTCCTTTGAAATTTTATCTGATAAGCGACAATATTGACACTGCCACGGGTTTGCGGCTTGCGGGGATAGAGGGCACCGTTGTGCACGAGGACTGGGAGGTTGAACACGCGCTGAGAAGCGCGATGGCTGACGAGTCGGTTGGAATTATCCTGATGACCGAGCGGCTGGTTTCGCTCTGTCCTGATCTTGTCTATGACCTGAAGCTCACGGTGTCGCGTCCGCTGATAGTGGAGATACCCGACCGCCACGGCAACGGCCGCGCTAAGGACTCCATCTCTCGCTATGTGCGCGAGGCCATCGGCGTGAAAATATGATTTTACTCAGTGATGAATTTATTCCATTACCCTACACGCTAAAAGGGGTGTAACCGAAAAATGTTGACACAGGAAGAAAAGCTCAGCAAATTCATGCTGGCTATCAACGAATACGCGCAGGAGCAGCACGATAAGATCATGCGCGAGGTGGAGGCGCAGAATGCCATCGAGCTTGAAAAAGCCGAAAGGGAATTCCGCGAGGAATCCTATAAAACCATTCAGCGGCGGACGGGCGAAGTCCGCAGCATGATCAGCCGCGAGCTTGCCGAGAAGGAGAGCGCGGGGAAAAAGAACCTTTTGGCGCGCAGGAACGCGATTGAGAAAGAGGTCTTTGAACGCGCTGCTGCCAGGCTGGAAGAATTTACCAAGACCGACGCTTACAAGACATATTTGCGCAGAGCCGCCATTGAAGCCAAAAAGGCATTTATCAGGTGCGGTGAGGAGCATATGGCTTCTACGGTGATATATATACGCGACAGGGACAAGAAATGTTCTCCGCTGATAAAGACGGCGTTCGGAGACTGCACGGTTAAAGTTGATCCGAATATTGTTTTGGGCGGGCTGCGTGCTGAAAATGCCGAGATAGGCAGGGTGCTTGACGTGACGCTGGACGTGACGCTGGAGCAGCAGCACGAGTGGTTTGCGGAAAATTCGGGTCTGACAATAGCATAAATTTTTTTTGGAGGTGATGCCCTTATGGAGAAGACCTATAAAATATATGGCATCAACGGCCCAGTGGTTACCATTAAGGGTAAGACCGATCTGACAATGATGGAAATGGTGTATGTCGGCGAGCAGCGCCTTGCGGGCGAGGTCATCGGCATTTCCAGCGAATATACGACAATCCAGGTCTACGAGGAAACAACCGGACTTATGACCGAGGCTCCGGTATATTCCACCGGAGGTCTGCTTTCCGCGACCCTCGGCCCCGGCATACTCGACAATATATTCGACGGTATCGAGCGCCCGCTTAAGGAGATAGAAAAGCACTCCGGCAGCGCTTTCATCGACCGCGGCGCGAGCGTGCCTTCGCTTGACACCGAACGCGAATGGGATGTGACCGTCCGCGTAAAGCCCGGCGACAGGCTGGAGGGCGGCATGATCTACGCCACCTGTCCCGAAACCACCATCATAGAACACCGCTGTCTGGTGCGTCCCGACCTTTCGGGCGTGGTGGAGAGCGTTGCGCCTGACGGCAAGTACAGGATCAACGACGTCATTGTGACCATTAAGGACGATGACAACAAAATACACGAACTGACTCTCTGCCAGAAATGGCCTATCCGTCACCCCCGTCCCATTAATGAACGTCTTTACGCCAATATCCCCCTGATTACAGGACAGCGTGTCATCGACGCGCTTTTCCCGATTGCCAAGGGCGGCACGGCTGCCATTCCGGGAGGATTCGGCACTGGCAAGACCATGACTCAGCATCAGCTTGCCAAGTGGTGTGACGCGGATATCATCGTCTACGTCGGCTGCGGCGAACGCGGCAACGAAATGAGCCAGGTTCTGGAGGAATTCTCATCCCTGATCGACCCGAAATCCAACCGTCCCATGACTGAC
This sequence comes from uncultured Eubacteriales bacterium, assembly GCA_900321515.1. Taxonomy (GTDB): domain Bacteria; phylum Bacillota; class Clostridia; order Oscillospirales; family Acutalibacteraceae; genus RUG762. The sequence goes on from ONWI01000063.1 coordinate 4,505, forward strand.
AGAACATGCCTTATTGCCAACACCTCCAATATGCCGGTGGCGGCGCGTGAGGCTTCCATATATACCGGGATAACCCTTGCGGAATACTACCGCGACATGGGCTATCATGTGGCCATCATGGCAGATTCCACCTCACGATGGGCGGAAGCTCTGCGCGAGATCAGCGGCCGTCTGGAAGAAATGCCCGCCGAGGAGGGATTCCCGGCATACCTGCCCTCACGGCTTTCGGAATTCTACGAACGCGCGGGATTGGTGGAATCGCTCTGCGGAAAGCGCGGTTCTGTCACAATTATCGGCGCTGTTTCTCCTCAGGGCTCAGACTTTTCCGAGCCTGTCACACAGAACACCAAGCGCTTCACAAGGTGCTTCTGGGCGCTGGATAAATCCCTTGCATACGCGAGACATTACCCGGCAATCAACTGGCTGGACAGCTATAGCGAATACGCCGGCGATCTGGAAAAATGGTATTGCGACAATGTAGGCGAGGACTTCATGAAGTGCCGCGAACGCTTTGCCGCGCTGCTTCAGGAGGAAGCAAGCCTCATGGAAATTGTCAAGCTGATAGGTTCCGACGTGCTGCCGGACGATCAGAAGCTGATCATTGAGATTACCAAAGCCATCCGTGTTGGATTTTTGCAGCAGAATGCCTTCCATAAGGACGACACATATGTGCCGTTATCAAAGCAGCTCAAGATGATGCGCGCGACGCTTCACCTATATGATGTGGCGGCTTACGCGGTTGCGCAGGGTGTACCGCTCTCAAAGATAACCGACAGCGGACTTTTTGACAAGATAGTCCGCATAAAATACGATGTTCCCAACGACAGGGAAGAGCTGCTCGACGGTTACACCAAGGAAATCGACGACGTGATCAACACCTTCACAATCTCATAAGAGGAAGGGAAGTAATAGAATGATTTTTGAATATATCGGAGTCAAGGAGATCAACGGCTCGCTGATCGTGCTCGACGACGTGGATTGCCCTTCGTATGAGGAGATAGTCGAGATACGCCTTGACAACGGCACCGTGCGCCACGGCAGAATTGTCACCATCGAAGGCGGCAGGGCAGTGATTCAGGTTTTTGAAGGCACCAGAGGCATTTCCCTCAACAACACCCGCACGCGCCTGAAGGGCAGACCCATGGAGCTGGACCTTTCGCCCGAGATACAGGGAAGAATATTCAGCGGCGTCGGTACGCCTATCGACGGACTTGGCAGAATATACCCCGAAAAGCGCATGAACGTAAACGGCACTCCGATAAATCCCGTGTCGAGAGTGTATCCCCAGAACTACATCTGCACCGGAATATCCTCCATCGACACGCTGGTTACCCTTATCAGAGGACAGAAACTGCCGATTTTCAGCGGCTCCGGCATGAAGCACAACGAGCTTGCCGCACAGATTGTGCGTCAGGCAAAGATTGCCAATGACGAGGACGCTAAGTTCTGTATCGTCTTTGCCGCAATGGGTGTCAAGAATGACGTTGCCGACTACTTCCGCCGTTCGTTTGAGGAATCGGGCGTTCTTCAGCGCGTTACGATGTTCCTCAACCTCGCCAACGATCCGATCATCGAGAGAATACTTACTCCGAGATGCGCGCTGACGGCTGCGGAATACCTTGCGTTTGAGCATGACATGCATGTGCTTGTTATCATGACCGACATGACGTCCTATGCCGAGGCGTGCCGCGAATTTTCCTCATCAAAGGGCGAGATACCCGGCAGAAAGGGCTATCCGGGCTATCTGTATTCCGATCTTGCCTCGCTCTATGAACGCGCCGGAATGATTAAGGGTCACAAAGGCTCGGTCACTCAGATACCGATACTCACCATGCCCAACGACGACATCACACATCCGGTGCCGGACCTGACGGGTTACATCACCGAGGGGCAGATAGTTCTTGATCGCGCTCTGGACGGTTCGGGCATATATCCGCCGGTGTCGATACTGCCGTCCCTTTCCCGACTTATGAAGGACGGCATAGGCGAAGGCTTTACCCGCGCGGATCATGCGGCGCTTTCCAATCAGCTTTTCGCGTCATACGCGAAGGTGCAGGACGCGCGTTCCCTTGCCTCGGTCATAGGCGAAGAAGAGCTTTCGGACAGCGACAAGAAGCTGCTGGAATTCGGCAAGAAGTTTGAAAACACATTCATCAGACAGAGCGAGAACGAATCCCGTTCGATGGAGCAGAGTCTCACAATAGGCTGGGAGCTGCTTTCTGAACTGCCGAGGGAAGAGCTTGACCGCGTGGATAACGAAACGCTGGAAAAGTTCTATCACGCGCCGGAGAGCAAATGAAACGTTAGGCGATTGTAAAAGTAAAAAAGAAAAAAAGGAAAGCGCGCAGCGCCAATAATGGGGTGCAGGGGGCAAGGCTCCCTGCCAGGGGTCCTGGGGCAGCGCCACCGGCGGGGCGGTGGCGCTGCGCCCCCAAGCTCGGCGGAGCCGAGCAAGCGAGACGCACCGAAAATAAAGAGTGGTTAGGCGAATACCGAAATCGAAAAATCCAAATCCGCCCTTCCCACGGATGGAGAAAAAGGCTCCGGCTTAAAATGCGCAAGCCCCGTATTATCGCCTTTTTTCATATTTTACAATCGGCTAAAATGAAACGTGGAAAGGAGTGAGGTCATGTGGCTGTGAACGCGGTCCCCACCAAGGGCAATCTGATAGCGACTAAAAAATCACTGGAGCTTGCCAGAGTGGGCTATGACCTGCTCGACCGGAAGCGCAACATTCTGGTGCGCGAAATGATGACGATGATGGATCGCGCGGCGACCATTCAAAGCGAAATCGACACCAATTATTCCGAGGCTTATATAGCGCTGCAAAGGGCGAATATTGTTTTCGGACTGTGCGAGCCGCTTGCGGAAGCGGTGCCTGTGGACGACGGACTCACCATAGACTATCGTTCGGTAATGGGTGTGGAAATTCCCACTGTCCGACTTGAGGAACGGCCTCTGACCATTCCGTTCGGTATGTACACATCCAACTCCATGATAGACCGCGCGTATTTGAAATTTCAGGAGGTCAAGCGTCTGACCGCAGTGCTCGCCGAGGTGGAAAACTGCGTTTACCGACTCGCCGACGCGATTAAAAAGACCCAGAAGCGCGCCAATGCCCTTAAGAACATTATGATACCGAAATTTGAAACCACGGTAAAATACATCACCGACGCACTTGATGAGAAGGACAGAGAGGAATTCAGCCGTCTGAAGGTAATCAAGGCGCAGAAGAACGCAAAGAAATAGGTCATCATATTCAATAGAAGTCAGAGCTTGAAACAGAGTTCTGGCTTTTTTGTTAGGAACTGTGCAGAATTTAATCAGTCGTTTATTGCCAAAAAAATAAAGTGTCCTTCGGCATTCTGACAAGCTCAATATATTAATTATTTCTGCGCAGTTACTTATCTCAGCGGAGCGCAAATGTCCATTGAGATGATCGACAATCAGTATAATTCACCGGCAGCAGAAAAAAGAACAAGCCGGTATTCTTGCCGGAAGGCAATACCGACTTGTTCTGTTATGTTATTGATAACCGTTTTCACTCAGTTCCGGATAGGAAAAACCAAACGTGTTGCCGTTGGACAACTCAACCTGAGCGGTTGACGGAATGTGATCCTTGCTGAAACGGATGTTGTCAAATCCTTTTGACCGCTTGCCCACAAGGAAATAATCATACCCTATGCCGTCGCTCTCATCGTCCCATGTAACGTCCACGCCGTACCATTTGCCGTCCTCCATCTGGACGTAATTCCACATATGATCACTGGAAGAATCCTTATCGCTCGAATCGGTAGTGCCTTCCACCAGCAGACAGGGAATTTCCATGATATCACACAGAATCTTGAATGCCTTGGCGTAGCCTTCACACACAAAAATGCCCTTGCCGTTGAACAGCGGCGCCGCAACATGTGCATAGCGATACTTGGCTTTTCCGGAATTATTAGCGGCTTTGTTATCGTATTCCGCGTTGTCACAGATATAATCATGAATGGCTTTCACCTGACTGTAACGGCTTTCGTCTTCCATACTGTCGATGATGCAGGCAAGGGCTTCCTCGATATTCTCTGACACTTTGTCACGTTCGCTGTAAGCGGTTTTGTAAGGAGCTTCGGTCGTAATTTCAATATCTGTCAGGCTCCCATGATACACGCCGTCCAGCACCTCGCCATTATTGGAATAGCCGTAATCATACCAATAGAGCCAGAATATCTCCGGGTAGTCGGCTTCAAACGTTTGAAAGGCCGTGGTAACGGAGCGTTCAATATTATACTGCCCTTGCTGATAATCAGCATTCTGCTCGACGATGGCGTCAAATTCATCATCGTCGTATTTGTCGGGAAGCTCTACTTCAAAAGTACAAGGTTCAGATTCATTGATCGTAAAGGTCCCCACGTCCGATTCGTCGATAACGTACCGCGTCACAAACTCATCGTATATCTCCTGGCTCAGGAGGGTTTCGAGCTGATTGCCGAAATAGCAGCGCTCGGCATCCTGC
>ONWI01000062.1 GCA_900321515.1 uncultured Eubacteriales bacterium
CTACTCCGGCCTGCTTCTGAATATCGTAGCATGCGCCGTTGCCGCAAATGCCGTTAACGTCGAAGGCGTTTATCAGATCCTCGACCACCTGCGGGTCCCTGTCTATCACGACAACGTCGTGATTTTCCCTTGCCAGCTGCCTTGTCAGTGCTCTGCCGACCTTGCCGCTGCCCACGATGATTATATTCATACGGTTCCTTCCTCACGAAAAAAATAAAAAAAACACTAATTTATAGTATACAATATTCCAGAATAATTTGCAATAGTCCCGTCAAATATTAAAGATAAAATTTGCCCTATTTTTTATCACAATATCACAACCCCCACAATATACACATGAGAATATTTTAGTTTGCACAGGATATACTGTTGTTAAGGATACGCTGATTAATACTAATTATCAATCAAAATCAGACAATCTTTCAATCGGCTATCAGTATAAATGGGAGGGATATTTTTGCAAAGACTGCAAAGAGGAACATTCAGATTTGACAAAAAGCCCACGGTTCTCTCCTTCGCAGGAGTCGCGGGAAAGAAGGAAAGCGAGGGACCGCTTGGCAGCAGATTTGACAAGGTGCATGAGGATCCGATGCTCGGACAGGCTTCATGGGAAAAGGCAGAAAGCACTCTTCAGCAGGAGGCTGTCACCATAGCGCTCGATAAGGCTGCGCTCCCGGCTGCCAGCGTGGACGTGATGTTTTCGGGCGATCTGCTCAATCAGTGCATTGCCTCCACATTCGGACTGAGAAGCCTTGGCGTGCCTCATATGGGAATGTACGGAGCCTGTTCAACCATGGTGGAAGCAATGATAAGCTCCGCCGTATTTGTGGAATGCTGCGCCGCAAACATATGCGCCGCGGTCACATCGTCGCACTTCTGCTCGTCGGAGCGTCAGTTCCGAACGCCGCTGGGCTACGGAGGGCAGCGCAGTCCTTCTGCCCAATGGACGGTGACCGGTTCGGGTGCGGCTGTCATCGGAGAGGGCGGAAGGATCGCAGTAAACGCCGCCTGCATAGGAATAATCGACGACCTCGGAATAAAGGATCCCTGCAACATGGGGGCGGCAATGGCGCCCGCGGCAGCCGACACCATAAAGCGCTTTCTCACAGACACTTGTACAGCTCCGGACGATTACGATCTTATTCTGACGGGGGATCTTGGATTTGTCGGCAGCGATCTGCTGAGGCAGCTTCTCAACCGCGAGGGAATAGACCTCGGAGATAAACACAACGACTGCGGCATGATGATATTCGACCGCGAGGCGCAGGACGTTCACGCGGGCGGTTCGGGATGCGGATGTATAGGCAGCGTGCTATGCTCGCACATCATGCAGCTCATGACCGACGGCGAGCTTCACAGAATATTGGCAATTGCGACCGGCGCGCTGATGTCCACAACAAGCTCGTGGCAGGGCGAGAGTATTCCAGGAGTGGCTCATCTGATCGAGCTTCAGACAACATGATAAAAACCGTTCCCGGCTGAAAAGCGTAATTCATTCAGCCGGGAACGGTTTTTTGTCAATATACCATAATGCTCTCGCTTTTATCCAAGTATTTCCTTCAGAATCGCCGTAACGGTCTGGGGGTCCGCCTTGCCGCGAAGCGCGCGCATTGACTGTCCTATGAGGTACTGCAGCGCCTTCTCCTTGCCGGATCTGTATTCTTCCGCCGACTTCTGATTTGCCGCTACAACTTCCTCAATAGCCGCCTTGACCGCGCCGGTATCGGTGACTGTCTTGAGATTGTGTTCTTCAACGAACTTCACAGGGTCACAGCCCTCCTCGAACACTGCCTTGAACACCTTCTTTGCGGTGTTGCGGGTAATCTCGTTCTTCTGAACCATGCCTATGAGCGAACCGAGATATCCGTAATCGAAAGCCATGTCCTCCGGCTCCCTGCCGCTGTCGCTGAGCATATGCATGACCTCGCCCATAATCCAGTTGGCAAGTTCCTTCGCGGGATATCCCGCCGCGAGATTTTGTTCAAAAAGGTCCACCAGAGCCTTGGACGTGGTGAGCTGCGACGCGTCGTACTCCGAAAGTCCAAGCTCGCTGATATATCTCTGACGCTTCGCCTCCGGCAGTTCAGGAAGCGATTTTTTAGTCTCCGCTATTACTTCCTCGCTTATCTCAATGGGAATCAGGTCGGGTTCGGGGAAGTATTTGTAATCCTGCGCGTCTTCCTTTGAGCGCATGGCGAATGAGGCGTCCCTGCTGTCGTCCCAGCGGCGTGTCTCCTGGATGACCTCGCCGCCATGCTCCAGCACGTCAATCTGTCGCTTTGCTTCATAATTGATGGCACGGACTATCGCCTTGAATGAATTCATGTTCTTCATCTCGGTGCGGGTGCCGAATTTCTCCGAACCCGCAGGGTGCACGGAAAGATTGACGTCGGCGCGCAGAGAACCCTCCTGCATCTTGCAGTCCGAAACGCCTATAAATTGCAGTATCGCCTTGAGCTTTTCGAGGTAACGGACAACCTCATTTGCCGAACGGAAATCCGGCTCGCTGACTATCTCTATCAGCGGAACACCGCAGCGGTTGTAATCCACCATTGTCGAGCCTGTGGACGGGTCATGCACCAGCTTTCCAGCGTCCTCTTCCATGTGAATCTCATGAATGCCTATTATCTTTTTGCCGCCGTCCTCCGCCTCGATCTCTATTCCGCCGTTGCGGCAAATGGGCAGATAAAGCTGGCTGATCTGATACGCCTTGGGAAGATCGGGGTAAAAATAGTTCTTGCGGTCAAATTTGTTGTAGCGCGTGATCTCGCAATTGAGCGCCAGACCAGCTTTTGTAGCATATTCCACCACAGCCCTGTTGAGCGACGGCAGCACGCCCGGCATACCCGTACAGATCGGGCAGCAGTGTGTATTGGGTGCGCCTCCGAATTCGGTGGTACAGGAGCAGAATATCTTTGTCTTTGTGGCAAGCTCTACATGTACTTCCAGACCCATGACGGTCTCCCATACTTTTGTATTATACAATGTTATTCCGCTCCTTTCTATATTGTTTGAATACTATTAAGCCCGGCAGGTCTGCGTGTGTGCCAGTCAGTTACCTGCTGATAGGCATGTGCCGCTCCGAGTATCTTTGATTCGTCAAAATAATTGCCGATAAGGTGCATTCCCACAGGCATTCCGTTGGAATCAAATCCGCAGGGCACAGAGGCGGCGGGAAGTCCTGCCAGGTTTATCATAACAGTGTAAATGTCGCCGAGATACATTTTGAGCGGGTCGGCGAGATTCTCGCCTATCTTTAACGCAGTAGTCGGCGCCACCGGGCCGAGAATGAGGTCGTATTTCTCAAACGCCCTGTCAAACGCGGATTTAATAAGCGCTTTGGCCTGCAAGGCTTTGCGGTAATAGGCATCGTAATATCCGGAGGAAAGCACAAAACAACCCAGCATTATGCGGCGTTTGACCTCCATTCCGAATCCCTCGCTGCGGGTTTTGGTGTAGAGATCCAACAGATCCGCGGCATTCTCCGCGCGGTAGCCGTATTTGATACCGTCGTAGCGGCTGAGGTTGCTGCTTGCCTCCGCCGAAGCTATGATGTAATATGCAGGTATGGCATATTTCACGATTGGCATGTCGAATTTCTCAACTGCCGCGCCCATAGATTCGAGCTGCTTTGCGGCGGCTTCGACGGCAGCGGCAACTTCCCTGTCAAGACCCTCGCCGAAGAAATCTGTGGGAATACCTATTCTCATGCCCTTTACATCGGCGTTCAGCACAGCCTGAAGGTCAACACCCCTGGTTTCCACGCTTGTATTGTCGCGTTTGTCCTGCTTCATTATCTCACCGAGAACAGCGGCACAGTCGGCGGCATTGCGGGCTATTGGACCTATCTGATCAAGAGAACTTGCGTAGGCGACCAGTCCGAAACGGGAAACAGAACCGTAGGTCGGCTTGATTCCGGTCACACCGCAGAAGGAGGCGGGCTGGCGTATGCTTCCGCCGGTATCAGAGCCGAGGGAGTAGAAGCATTCGCCCGCTGCGACCGCGGCGGCAGAGCCGCCGGAAGAGCCGCCGGGAACGCAGTTTATATTCCACGGATTCCTTGTCGCTCCGAACCAGCTTGTTTCGGAGGTGGAGCCCATTGCGAATTCATCCATGTTCAGCTTGCCGAGCGGAACAGCGCCGGCGTTCATCATTAGCTCAACGGCCGTCGCGCTGTATGTGGGCTTGAAATTGTAGAGCATGCGCGAACCGCAGGAGGTCTGGATTCCCTTCTGGCACATATTGTCCTTTATTCCCATAGGTACGCCGGCAAGCGGTGAAATATATTCGCCCGAGCAAATCTTCTTCTGTACCTCTTCGGCTCTGGAGATAACATCGTCCTGCACGGTAACGAAACAGGAGAATTTCCTGTCGTATTTATCTATCTGTTCCAGCGAGAACTTTGCCGCTTCTACAGCGCTTATCTCGCCCTTTTTAATGGCTGCGCCAAGCTCCAGGGCAGTCATACTTTCGAGATTCATATCAATTCAATCCTTTCATCCCGTTATTCAAATGAGCGCGGCACAAGGAAATAGCTGTCCTTCTTCGCGGGAGCGTTGACAAGCACCTCATCGGCGGGAGCAGACGGCTGCACAATATCCTCGCGCATTACGTTGGTAAGGGGAAGGGCATGACTCATTGGTTCTATGCCCTCGGTATCCAGTTCGGACAGCGTATCAATATACTGCAATATCTCCTGAAGGTCGTTCTGAGCCTTCGCGCGGCTCTCCTCGGGCAGTTTTATTCTGCCAAGAGCCTCGAGATATGTTACCAATTCATCGGTAATTACCATATTATATTGTCTCCTTTCGGTGAGAAACCATTTTTTATTGCTGTATAACCAGCCAAAATCAGCCGGTGCATCTGAATTAGAATGAAAAATATTCATAAATGGAAATAGAATAATCTATCACATAGTTGTGAGAGCTGTCAGATATCTGACAGATTCCCGTAGGCATTAACGAGGGCAATGCACGGAAAATGTGATGGAAACGCCGTTAATCAGCGCTTCCTTAAATTTTTTGTTTTAAAGTATAGCACCAAATATCCCATAACGTCAAGAGATTTGGGGATTTTTTTGTCAGCTCCATCATGTTCGGCAAAAAACACAAAATCACTATGTTTTTGAATTAACATTTAATGAAATTTTTGTTTTTTGTTTAGTATATTATAAATTATCCGTATTATAATTGACAATGGTGTTTTTATGGGTGTAAAATCAATACTGTAATGGTTGTTGGTCCGGTACCGTACCTATTATTGTGTGGTGATGTGTATGAATGAAAAAGACAGGATTGTCAGCGAGGACGCTGTGGTCATAGGAGGCAGCGGTGAAAGCGCGCGCCGGTGCATTTCGGCAGCCTCCTGCAATATTAAGCTGGAAATAGTCCCTGAGGTAAGGCAGCTTTGCGATGCGCTCGAAAAAAATGATGAACCGGCACATAAGAATTCTCCGAAAAAAAAGATTGATTCTGCGGCAATTGATGAGTCGGATGCAAGTGCGGAAGGGTCTGCAAAGGTATCAAAAGGTTCAGATTCCCCAGGCGAAACCAAAAAACCTCGCAGAATAAAAAAATGGATTGTGGCAGCAGCTTCTCTGCTGCTTGCCGTGATTGCCGCATTCGGAATCTATGAAGCGTACAGAATAAATACCATTGTAAATTCTGTCAATTACTCCGTGGGTAATCTCAGCTTTGAAAATATTGATTTACTTGTCAGCGAGTCGGAAACCGAATCATTCGTTTCGCACACCGACGAAACCAAGAACATTCTGCTCTGCGGCTGCGATATTGATAAAAACGGTATTTCGCGCACCGATTCCATAATCATTCTGAGCATAGATCATACCCACCGCAAGATAAAAATGACGTCGCTCATGCGCGATATGTATCTTAAGATACCCGGTCAGGGCAAAAACAAGATCAACGCCGCTTACACCTTCGGCGGAGGTGAACTGCTGCTCAAAACCATCTATTCCAACTTCGGAATGAAAATCGACAAATATGTGTGCGTGGATTACGGAGTGTTCGCCGCAATTGTTGACGATCTCGACGGAGTGGAAATCGAAATCGAAGAGATGGAGCTTGAACAGTTCAACAAGTATGTCCGCGGGGGCAAAAAAAACCGCATAACCGAGGCGGGCAGATATAATTTCAACGGGCAGCAGGCGCTCTCCTACTGCCGGATACGCAAGGTGGGTTCAGACACCGCAAGAACGGCGCGCCAGCGAAAGGTAATGCGCGAAATCATCAGGAAATGCCGTAAACTGTCGCCGCTTGAAGCACAGCGAATTTTCGCGGTTATCGCGCCCTGCATAACTACCAATATGACCCGCGACGATATGGCGTCACTGCTTATGGAAGGGCTTGACAGCCTGAATTACGACACAGCCGGACTGCGAATACCTATGGACGGCGCATGGAAAGACAAAAAAATCGGAAACTTGTTGTATGTTGATGTTGATCTCAACCGGAATGCCCGTTATATAAACAGCTTTATTTACGGCGACGACGAGATCTCACAGGCACTTGTCGAACAGCAGCAGAAGAAAGATGATCAGAATGCTGAATACAACAGGTTATATTTTGAAAAAAACAAAAAGAAAAAGAAGCAATAACTCAAAAAGCTCCCTGACAGAGCCGTGTCAAGACATCCGGACTCTGTCAGGGAGCGTCTTACTTTGTTGACTAAGAGCCTGTTTTCATAAGTTCAATTTCCTCGCCCTCATCAACGATCAGAAGGTTGGGCGAGTCAAACTTTTCAGCTCTGGCGCGATCAAAATACACCCCGTTTTCCGCGATAACATGATACGGAATATCGTGCTTTGCTCCCACCAGTCCCGCGCAGACAGCAGCTTCCTCAATATCCATGTTATAAACCCCGTCGCAGCAGTAGAACGCATAATCAATATGCTTTGCCGAAAGCCCGGGCATCTGTTTTGTTCTGCTCGTATCGCCCGACACATAAACCGACACACCGTCGGAGAGAGTTATGACATATCCAACACAGTTCTTTACGCTGTGCTGTCTGTTGTAACCGGCTTCAACCGCTTCTACCGTGGCAAAGCCAAAATCAAAGGTCCTGTACTTCCCTTTTGCAAGAGACTCCTTCCATGTGACGGTCTTGCAATCGGGATTGCGGTTTGACACCTTTTTAACCGCGTTGTGATCATAATGACCGTGTGTGATAAGAATTAGATCAGCCGCGGGTTCATATCCGTCCCCTACAAAAGGATCAATATAGATTACCTTTTCTTCCCGCGTAATAATTCTGATGCTTGCATGTCCCATATAAAGCAGTCTTGCACCGGCTGATTCTGTGAGATCGCTCTTCCTGTCCGGGTTTTCCTGCTTTTCTGTAGAAGCCGCGGTCTGATTCTGATCATTATCTTCGGTACGCTCTGACGAATTTCCCACACATGAAGTAAAAGTCAGCAGCAGAGAGAGCGACATCAGTATTGCTTTAACCGCTTTCATCATAATAACCCCCAGTATATTTTCTGAATACAGCCATGCTGTAATAATCACATCTGCGAACGCCTGTGCTTTTTCAAAGCGCGCATTATGTCGGACGCCTCTATGCCAGAGGGACACACCGCGCTGCACGCTCCGCAGCCCGAACATTGCTCCGTTCCGAAGGAAGCTGCCGTTTCGATGTCTCCTCTTTCGTAATACCGCATGGCGAGGTAGACAGGCAGACCCATAGGACATACCGTGACACACTTGCCGCAGCGGGTGCAGGCGGATTTTTCCTGACATCTGAGCGAATGCATTACCGTGATAGCCCGGGTTCCCACAGGCACAGGTGTCTGCATATCGGTAACGGTAATTCCATTCATTGTATCTCCGAATATCACATAGTTCGGCACTTTGTTCACCCCGACGAACCTGAGCACATCCTCAAGAGGTGTGCCGTTTACTATCATAGCATTGCAAGGGTGCTTTATGCAGTCTCCGGAGACCGTGACAATGCAGTTTGTCTGAGGTATCCCTCGAATAAGCGCGTTTGCGGCAGCCCTAAGCGCCTGCACGCCTATCGGGAGAAAATTACCCTTTGGATAATACTGCCTTCTGAATTTTGATATCAGCGGGAAGCCTCCGCTCATTCTGACAGGTTTGACAAAACCGAATCTGTCGGCATCCGGGCGCATATGCACTTCGTCGCAGTCGAATATTGCCAGCTTTGCGCTGCCTCCGTCAATCGCCTTCAACACCACGGTGATACCGTCGGTCACGTCCTCGCCGAATTCGCTCACGGTTTTCAGTGCGCTGCTGATATACGGGCTGTCATCCAACGCGATGGCGGCAATTTCCCTGATATTCTGTTGACGCGCGCGAAGGATTTTGGTTATCAGCGCCTCTCCGTCAAATTCGTCAATAATTCCCGCCTGATGAATGGTATGCAGCACACCGTCGATTGTCATCGAACCGAGACTGTGCTGCACGGTCGGCAGGGGCGGAACCGAAATATCGGGACGTATGACCGCACAGAACAGCCTGCCCATCACAGGATGTTCCATCGCCGTGATGTCCTCCACAAATCCGGAAACAGGCGACATTACCCACGATGGACCTATTTCATTTGACGGGGTTTTCGTGCGGGCAAGCGGAGAAAACCTCGCACATCGGTCTCCCTTGCGCGGCACCGGGAACATATTGCCTCCGCACGGGTCATACAACGGCACATGCACACACTCTCTGATCGGCACAGAACAAAGCGGAGCGGAAAATGCAGGCTCCTTGTGCTGTTCCAGATCGACATGTCTGCCGGTGTTGAATATATTAATGCTTTTCTTATTCAAGCCATTATTCACCTCTTGAATTATATATTAAAAAGGTGGTTTAATAATTTTAATATTTATTTTCAATTATAATAATAATACCGCCGTGGAGGTAAGTCAATAGATGAAAATAAAATTGCCGCCCGAAAATCCCTGTAAATCGGCATTTGTCAGTTTGTCCAGGGAAGAGCTGTTATATTCCGGGGTAACAGAGAGTGAAATTACTCTTCAAAATGAAAATACAAGGCTGCTTCTCAAAAATATCTTTATCCTGCTGCGAGAAACCGCGGGACTTTACAGGGACGGGAATTACGTCACAGTTGTCTGCCGCCCTCTGAAAAACGGCGGATGCCTTTTTTACATTCAGTTTACTGCGGAACCAAGCAATATTCTTTATTCCTTCGCCGGAACCGACGACCTTCTCGACGCTCTGAGCCAATTGAACAGGCAATCCGGAGCCGGACTGTCCGGGCTTGCAATTACGAGTTCGCAAGATGCGCAGACTATTTACATACCGGCGCAATATCATCTGTCGCCAGCCCAGATCGCAATTCTCAGAGAATACTCTGAGTAAAAAGGATTGCAATTTCACATGATTTGCGGTACAATAACAACAGCCCAATATATTGTGGTCATTCACTTTATGTAAGAGCCTGCTGACGTATCTCTCCACGCACGTCTGGCTTGCATCCTTTCCGCCATATTTTGCCAAAATCCTCGTTAATACACAAAGTATTGCCTGCGGTTTTGGCTTCATCTGGCGAAA
>ONWI01000255.1 GCA_900321515.1 uncultured Eubacteriales bacterium
ATTTTGGCAAAATATGGCGGAAAGAGATGCCAGCTGCCAAAGGCAGCGTGCCAGACGCGCGTGGAGAGATACGTCAGCAGGCTCTTATATCAGAGTCAACTGTTCGCCCTGCTGTGAATCGTCTGCCGAACCCGCGGCGGGAAGATTCTTCGGACGGAATTTGGATTCGTTCTTCACCATACCCTCGGCGTAAATCACCATATCGCTGAGTTTTGCGTTCCTGCGAAGGGTGATGATCTGGTTTCCCTGCGCGCTGCGGGTCTTGGCCGGAACGGCTTCCGAATGGAAGATAAGCACCTTGCCGTTTGTCGAGCGGATGAGGATATCACGGTCGCTCTCAATGTGCAGAATACTCACGAGCGGGGATTTGTCATTGTAGGCTGTCAGCAGCTTGCGGCGGTTGGTCTTGGTGGCGTATGAATTGAGTTCTGCCTTGGCGACCTTGCCGTTTTCATAGGCGAAAAGCACATAGCCGCTGTAATCGGTTGTGAGAATGCAGAATTTGAAATGCTCGTCCTCGTCCATTCCGAGAACCGCCGGAACGTATTCGCCCAGCACGCTCGCCTTGGTGTCGCTGAAATCGGCAGCCTTCGCCTTGTAGACCTGACATTTGTCGGTGAAGAAGAGAAGTTCCGCGACATTCCTGGTTTCAAAGGTCTGAGCTATTCTGTCGCCCTCTTTCAGCTTCTGTTCGCTGCTCATGCGGAGCGACTGGGGGCTGATTTTTTTGATATAGCCTTCCTGCGTGATAAATATATTCACCGGATAATCGGGCACGGCCGAGATTTCATCATCATCGGCTTCCTCCACGGAGTAAAGAATCATGCTTTTGCGGGGTTGTCCGTATTTCTTCGCCACTTCTTTTAGTTCGGAAATGATTATTTTTTTGATTCTCTGGGGCGATGAAAGAATATCTTCAAGGTCGGCGATTTCCTCCCGGAGGTTTTCAATGTCCTCGGTGCGCTTTAAGATGTATTCGCGGTTGATGTGGCGCAGCTTGATTTCGGCGACGTATTCAGCCTGAATCTCGTCGATGCCGAAGCCCTTCATGAGATGGGGGACAACGTCTGCTTCTTCCTCGGTCTCGCGGATTATCTTAATTGCCTTGTCGATATCCAGCAGAATCTTTTGCAGGCCTTCGAGCAGGTGGAGCTTTTCCTTCTTCTTTCCGAGTGTGAAGGCTGTCCGGCGGTGAACGCAGTTCATGCGGAATTTTATCCATTCCGACAGCAGTCCGTCAACGCCCAATACCTTCGGCGAACCGTCTATAAGCACATTGAAGTTGCAGGCGAAGCTGTCCTCAAGTGTGGTGAGCTTGTAGAGCTTCTGCATCAGTTTGTCCGGATCGGTGGAACGTTTGAGGTCTATTGTGATGCGAAGTCCGTGAAGTCCCTGTTCGTCGCGTATGTCGGAGACTTCCTTTATCTTGCCCGTTTTTACGAGATCAATGACCTTTTCGATGATCTGTTCGCAGGTTGTTGTGGGAGGAATCTGGGTTATGTCGATGCAGTTTGCCTCGCGGTCATAGGTGTAGCGCGAACGCACGCGGATGCTGCCGCGTCCGGTGTGATAGACCTTTTCAAGCTCCTCCTTGTTGTAGATTATCTGTCCGCCGCCGGGAAAGTCGGGCGCAAGCAGCGTGGAGCCAATATCGTGGGATGGATTCTTGAGAAGCTGTATGGTGGTTTCGATAAGCTCGTTTAAGTTGAATGAGCATATGGAGCTTGCCATGCCCACGGCAATACCGGTATTGCTGTTGCAGAGAATGGCGGGAAAGGTCACTGGAAGCAGGGAAGGCTCTTTCATTGTGTTGTCGAAATTGTCCACCATGTCCACGGCGTCGTTGTCAATGTCGCGGAAAAGCTCGGCGGCAATTGCCGCTAATTTCGCCTCGGTATATCGGGAGGCTGCCGCCTGTGTGTCACGGGAATACGCCTTGCCGAATGAGCCTTTGGAATCCACATAGGGATGCAGCAGCGCTTCGTATGCCACTGTCATGCGCACCATCGTATCGTAAATCGCGGCGTCGCCGTGAGGATTCAAAGCCATTGTGGAACCGGCTATCTTTGAGGACTTCTGCCGCGCGCCGGTCAGCAGTCCCATTTTGTACATCGTGTAGAGCAGCTTGCGGTGGGAGGGCTTGAAGCCGTCAATCTCAGGAATTGCACGGCTCATAATCACGCTCATGGCGTAGGGCATATAATTGCCCTCGAGAGTGCTGACGATTTCCTGTGAAACGACCTCGCCGGCTCCTTTGATATAACCGCTCATTGCGGATTGCTGCGGGACTGATTTTCTCTTTCTGGGTGCCAAATTATCACCTTCGTGTTTATTGTATTACTAAATGTCAAGTTACATTGGTATATTTCGCGTGTAAGCTTTTAAGCTTTACAGACAAATATCTATATAAAGCTGTAATCCTTTACTGCACGTCTGCAAGCTCAATGAATTCGCTGCCGTGCTCTGCGATGTATTCCTTCCGCCCGGCGAGGTTGTCTCCGAGAAGCACGTCAAACATGCGTTCGGTAGGCTCCGCGTCGGCAGGCATTACTTTGATGAGCCGCCGTGTAGCGGGTGCCATTGTGGTGAAGCTCATCATGTCCGCGTCGTTTTCACCGAGACCCTTTGAGCGCTGAATGGTGAATTTTTTACCTTCGATCAATTCCATTATCTCAGCCTTTTCCTGCTCGGTGTAGGCAAAGTAAGTCTCGCTGCCGCAGGTTATTTCATAAAGCGGAGATTCCGCGATGTAAACCTTGCCGGCTTCAATGAGCTTGGGCATGAGACGGTAGATCATTGTGAGAATAAGCGTGCGTATCTGGAATCCGTCAACGTCAGCATCGGTACATATTATAACCTTGTTCCAGCGAAGCTGGTTCAGATCGAAGGTGGAGAGGTTCTTGTTCTGGTGACCCTTGACGTCAACTCCGCAGCCCAGCACCTTTATCAGATCGGTTATGATTTCGCTCTTGAATATTTTGGAATAGTCAGCCTTAAGGCAATTGAGAATCTTTCCCCTGACAGGCATAATCCCCTGAAATGCCGGGTCGCGCGCGTTCTTGCAGGAGCCGGCTGCCGAGTCGCCCTCCACGATATAAAGTTCACGCTCCGCCGGATCTTTGG
Source organism: uncultured Eubacteriales bacterium (assembly GCA_900321515.1). Classification (GTDB taxonomy): domain Bacteria; phylum Bacillota; class Clostridia; order Oscillospirales; family Acutalibacteraceae; genus RUG762. The sequence goes on from ONWI01000255.1 coordinate 3,124, forward strand.
AACGGCAGTCGATGAACTTGTTGACGCGGGAGGTGATGTCCATGTTGGACGAGAGATTCTTTTTGATGGCAAGGCGCTGTTTTTCCGCCTGTTCCCGGCTCTGCTTATTGAGCAGGACCTGACCGCATATCTTGTCCGCCTCGAGGGGATTTTCCAGGAACCACACCTCGAGCTGATGACGGAAGAATTCCGTCATTGCGGTCTGTATGAATTTGTTGGTAATGGACTTCTTGGTCTGGTTCTCATAGCTTGTCTGGTTGGAGAAGGAGGAAACAACGATAATCAGACAGTCCTGCACGTCCTGAAAAGATATTTTGCTTTCGTTCTTCGTGTATTTTCCGGTCTGTTTGAGCCTTGCGTCCACCATAGCAACAAACGCGCTCTGCACCGCCTTCATGGGAGCGCCGCCGTGTTCCAGCCAGCTGGAATTATGATAATACTCGCAGACGTTCACACGGTTGGAGAAGGCGACGGCTGCGTTGATCTTCACGTTGTAATCCGGCTTGTCCTCGCGGTCGCGTCCTCTGCGTTCGCACTGCCAGAACTGCACCTGGGAAAGAGCGTCGTCGCCCGCAAGCTCTCTTACATGGTCGGCTATGCCTTCCTTGTAGAAATATTCAAATTTTTCTCCGCTTACCTTGTCGTCGAGGATAAACAGCACTCCCGCGTTAACTATGGCCTGCCGGCGCATGGTGTCCTGATAGTATTCAAGCGGGATATTGATGTCGGTAAATACCTCCAGATCAGGCTTCCAGCGGATTCGAGAGCCTGTCTGCCTGCCGCTGTACGGCGTTTTTTCAAGCCCGCCGACATTCTCGCCACGTTCAAAGTGCAGCCTGAAGCAGGTGCCGTCGCGGTGTATTTCCGCGTCCATATATTCCGAGGCGTACTGAGTGGCGCAGAGTCCGAGACCGTTGAGACCGAGGGAATATTCGTAGATTTCGCCGCCGTCGTTGTTGTATTTGCCGCCGGCATACATTTCGCAGAACACAAGTTCCCAGTTGTAGCGCTGTTCCTTGGTGTTGAAATCGACGGGGATGCCTCGACCAAAGTCCTCGACCTGCACCGAACCGTCGGCATAGCGGGTTACGATGATCTTGTTTCCGTAGCCCTCGCGCGCCTCGTCGATGGAGTTGGACATGATTTCAAAGACCGAATGGCAGCAGCCCTCTATGCCGTCCGAACCGAATATGACAGCGGGTCGTTTGCGCACGCGGTCGGCGCCCTTGAGGGCGACGATATTGTCGTTGCCGTATTCTTTTTTTTCAATGGTACTGTTTTTTGAAGCCATAGATTCTTCTCCGTTTGTTTTTTATCTGGGTAATTAAGTGAATATTTAAAAAAATACCTACAAAACTTAATTCTAAGCGAAAATAATGATATTGTCAAGGCGG
>ONWI01000194.1 GCA_900321515.1 uncultured Eubacteriales bacterium
ATGGGCGAAAAGCTGGGCGACAAGGCTCCCAAGATCTTCCACGTCAACTGGTTCCGCACCGACGATGAAGGTCACTTCATCTGGCCGGGCTTCGGCGACAATCTCCGCGTCCTCGACTGGATGATCAAGAGATGCGAAGACAAGGTCGGTGCTAAGGAAACCGCTATCGGCTATGTTCCCGATGTTGACGACATCAACCTTGAAGGTCTCGACTTCTCTAAGGAAGCTCTCGCCGGCATTCTTAATGTTGACAAGGATCTCTGGAAAGCTGAAATCCCCGGCATCAAGGAATTCTACGCGAAGTTCGGCGACAAGCTGCCCGCCAAACTGGAGGCTGAGCTTGAAACTCTTGAGGCAAAGCTGGCTGAGTAATTATTCTCGCACTTTCATAGCTGAGTAATATTTTAGACCTCTTCCCCACGCAGTAAATTTTTACTGCGGTGGAAGAGGTCTTTTGATTATCTGTTGTTCTTCTTATTTTGCTTTCCGCTCTGAGGATTTACGACGTCCTGCTGCTCCGCCGGAATGTCATAGATTTCGCGGTAGGATTCTGCATCATCGCAGCCGCCGGGAGGTGTGGGGATCATGCCTGTGCATTCGGTGTCGGAGGCGACGTTCATTGCGTCCATGCTTTCAAACTGACCGTATTCGTCTGTCTGAGGTATATTGTTGTTGTGTTTGTTTTTCTTGCTCATTTTTTATAACAACCCCTTTCTACGCTATTAGTATGGCACATAGAAAGAGTAATTATGCATTGCAATTGTTCAAACGTGCATCAAAAAATGATCAATCACCCTATCGCCTGATTCTTGGAAAGTGTCTTCAATTTTTTTCGCTATCTTTGAGGCAAATTCAACATCGTCACAGGCATCATAAAGTGCTTTCATTGCTGTTATGTATTCGTTTTCTTCTGTTCCGATATGTGTCACATTGAATTTATGAAAAAGAGCTTGACTCGCTGCGTTGTCATTATATACTCTTATTAGAAAAGATTGTAAGTTAAATCTTTCTTTAAGAGTTGTAGTAAATAATGAAATAGCGGTATAACCGAACCCTTTTTTTCTGAAAGGTTCCGTAATATCAATCCCTATTTCAGGTATTTCCTCTTCCAGTTTTTTTAACATGATTTGACCAATAAAAATATTTGTTCCTTTTTCAAAGATAACCAGAATCAGATCATCGGAATCAATAGCCAATTTCCATGAGAAATTATAAAAGTCTTCCATTTCGTATATTTTGTCGTTAAATGAAAAAGACTTTTGAAGATTCATGTAATTCTCTTTATCAGCTTCCGACAATGCTCGAAGAATTATCTTTTCGTTTTGAGCAAATATTTCTCCATTGCACAAAAAATCACATTTTTTCATCTTCACGCGTCTCATTTCTTGAATTTTTGCCATTCCGCAACCGCGAGCCGGTCGCAGATTTCATTGTATTTGTGTCCGGCGTGTCCTTTGATCCAGACGAATTTCACGTCGTGCATTTTCAGCAGCGGCAGCAGCTTTTCCCAGAGGTCGGGGTTCAGTGCGGGCTTGCCGTCGCTCTTTTTCCAGCCCCGCTTCTGCCAGCCGTATACCCAGCCCTTTGTCACGCTGTCCGATACGTATTTGGAATCCGTGGTGAGCGTCACTTCACACGGACGCTTGAGCAGCGACAGCGCTTCTATTACCGCAGTCAGCTCCATACGGTTGTTTGTAGTATCCGGCTCTCCGCCGGAAAGCTGCTTTTCATGTTCTCCGTAAATCAGCACCGCTCCCCAGCCGCCCGGTCCGGGATTGCCGGAGCAGGCTCCGTCTGTATAAATTTCTACTTTTGATTTATCCATTGTGAATTCTCCTGATAATTGATTATGTGTCAATCCTGATCATTTCCGCGATGGCTTTGTTCCGGTAAACCAGATCCTCGCGGGATGTGAAGCCTTCTTCTTCCCAGAAGGCGTTTCCCTCTTTGTTTTTTGAAAAAACAACCAGCGCGATTTTGCTTATTCCCGATTCTTTTAATGCTAACTCAGCTTCATCAAGAAGCCTTGCGGCGATTCCCTGACGTCTGTAAGCGGGACTTACCGCTGTATGATAGATATAGCCCCTTCTGCCGTCGTTGCCCGCGAGAATCACACCGATGATCATCTCTCGTTCTTCCGCGACAAGACAAGTCGTTGGATTTCTGTTCAAAAACCGCCCGATTTCTTCTTTTGAATCGTCAAGATTGTTAAGTCCCATTCCCGAACAGCTCATCCATAACTGATAAACCTTTTCGTAATCGTTGATGTTCATCCTCCTGATCTTCATAACATTGCCTGCCTTTCTGTCATCGCATTGCCCGAGCGGTCAATCTCCACTATTATAGCAGCTGTATGAAACTGACGCAATATTTTATTATGAAAATAATGTAAAAATTCAGGCAGAAAATCTATTATATTGACAGCTAAAATACTTGAAATGGGCGTTGTATTGTGCTAAAATGATTATAATTATTTTGACTCATCGGACACCCTAATTTAACCCGAAAGGATATGATTCTATGAATACTTCTGAGCTGAAGCAGGCGATCATTCAGGCTAAAAAGGACACAGGTACCCTCGTGCTGGCTCACACTTATCAGGACCCGGATATCATTGACATCGCGGACATTTCCGGCGACAGCTTCGCCCTCTCCAAAGCGGCGGCAAAGATGCCGGAGGTCAGGCGGGTTCTGCTCTGCGGCGTGCGCTTCATGGCTGATACTGTGAAGATTCTCTCCCCGGAAAAGGAAGTGGTTCTCTCTCACAGGAAAGCGACCTGTCCGATGGCGGAGCAGATTGCCCCGGAACGTGTGCGCGCCTTCCGCGAGGAAAATCCGGACGTATGTGTCTGCGCCTACATCAACACTTCCACCGAGCTGAAGGCGGAATGTGACGTCTGCGTCACTTCTTCCACCGCCGTAAAGATAGTCTCTTCCCTCCCCTCCAAGAAAGTCCTGTTTATCCCCGATCAGAACTTAGGCGGTTATGTGGCAAAATTCGTGCCGGATAAGGAAATCATCCTCTGGGACGGCTGCTGTCCGACTCACCACAGCGTTTCGGTCAAGGACGTACAGGAGGCTAAGGCTAAACATCCCGACGCAAAGATTGCCGTTCACCCCGAATGCCGGAAGGATGTCGTTGATCTCTGCGATTTCGTCGGCTCCACGTCTGAGATAATCGACTACTGCAAACGTATCAGTGACGACGTGATGATTGCCACTGAGCGCGGAGTGTGCGATAAGCTGAGCCGTGATTATCCCGAACGCGGTTTTTATCAGCTCGCTCCCGGCAAGCTCACCTGCCCGAATATGAAGATGACAACCCTTCAGAATGTCTACGACGCGCTTATGGGCAATTTCGGCGATGTGATAGAGATTGATGAAGAGCTCAGGTTAAAGGCAAAGCGCAGCATCGACAATATGCTCAAATACGGCGGCTGATTCATCTGAAATTATTCGACAATAACTCAGTTTAAGGAATGACGATTCTAAAATGAAAGACAATTACGATGTAGTGATAGTCGGTTCCGGCGCTTCGGGACTCTATGCCGCGCTTCAGTTCGGCGAAGACATAAGCGTGCTGGTTATCAGCAAACGAGAACTCTCTCTCTCCAACAGTTCTCTTGCACAGGGCGGCGTTGCCGCCGTCATCGACAAGGACAATGACAATTACAAGCTTCACATCGCCGACACTCTTATTGCCGGCGGATACAAGAATGACCTTTCCGCCCTCGAAGTGCTGGTCACGGAAGGTCCTTCCGACGTGCTCAAACTGCGGGAACTGGGCGTTCAGTTCGACAGCGACAGCCATGGCAATCTCGATATGACTCTTGAAGGCGGTCACAGCCGTCACAGAATTGCCCATTACAAGGATTCTACCGGTCGCGAGATCGTGAGGCAGCTCCTTGAACTTGTCAAAGCCAAACCGAATGTCGAGCTTGTAGAAAACACAATGCTGTGTTCGCTTCAGAAGGACAGCGGTGGCGGCTTCTGGCTGGGAATATTGACGTCTGACGGAGACATTGAACCTGTATTCGCTCCGTATGTTATTCTCGGCACAGGCGGCATTGGCAGGGTATTCAAATACACCACCAATTCAGCCATTGCCACCGGCGACGGCATTACAATGGCATACAACCTCGGCGCCCGGATTAAAAATCTCTCCTATATCCAGTTCCATCCGACCGGATTTGCTCCCCCCGACAACTCGCACGAACGCTTCCTAATATCCGAAGCAGTCAGAGGCGAGGGTGCTGTGCTGAGAAACGTCAACGGCGACCGATTTGTCGGCAATTACGACTACCGCGGTGAACTTGCTCCCCGCGACGTGGTTTCCCGCATTATTATTCAGGAAGGAAAGCGCCTGAACAGCGATAAATTCTACCTCGATATCACGCATGAGGACCCGGAATTTGTGAAAAACAGATTCCCCATGATTTACGATCAATGCCTGAAGGAAGGCATCGACATGACTAAGGACTGGATTCCGATCTATCCAACCCAGCATTATCTGATGGGCGGTATCAATGTCGATACCAAGGCTCGCACCAACGTGCCCAGGCTCTATGCTATCGGAGAATGTTCACACACGGGCATTCACGGCAAAAACCGCCTCGCAAGCAATTCACTGCTTGAAGCGCTGGTATTTTCAAGGCGCGCCGCAACCGATATCATTCTCAACATTTGCGTCAACGGCTGCGTCAAGCCTAAGGATAAGCCGAAAATGCCCTCCAAAGACGGAAAACAGCTTCGCAACGGCATAAGGACAACTATACGCAATATATTGCAGGAGGCTCACTTCGTCACTCTCGATATTGACAAGGCAAAAGAAAATATGCCTGTAATTGAAGGGCTGCTGAAAGAGGTATACGCTGATGACCTCGCTATGAGCAAGGATCTTATCGAAGCCCGCAGCGCTGTGACTGTAGCGTATATTGTACTCAGCGAGGACATAGAAAACGCCAAGAACAACAACTGACGGGAGTGTAATTAATGGTACTGGATTTTTATTTGGATGACCTGATTAAAAACGCGCTGAAGGAAGATATCAATTATATTGACACCACGGCTGACCTTGTTATTCCGGAGGATCAGCGCGGTCAGGCTTATTTCGTGGCGAAGGCTTCCGGCGTGCTCTGCGGAATAGACACTGCTATGAGGGTATTCAGGCTGCTTGACGACAGTTTTGAAGCCACCGTTTATTTCCATGACGGCGATAAGCTCGCCAAAGGCGACATTATCTGCGAATTCAGCGGAAATATGCGCTGTCTGCTTAAGGGAGAACGCACCGCGCTTAATCTTATTCAGCATATGTCCGGCATTGCCACTGAGACGGCGCGCTGTGCCGATATCGTAAAGGGCACCAAAGCCGCTGTCACAGACACCCGCAAGACTCTCCCCGGACTGCGTGCCATTCAGAAATACGCCGTCACCGTGGGCGGTGGCAAGAATCACCGCTACAATCTCAGCGACGGCGCAATGCTCAAGGACAATCACATCGACGCATGCGGCGGAATTGCCGGCGCCGTCGGTACTCTTCGGACAAAGCTTGGCCACATGGTTAAAATAGAAGTCGAGACACGCAATCTCGATGAGGTTAAACAGGCACTTGAAGCCGGCGCGGACATCATCATGCTCGACAACATGGACTGCGCGACGATGAAAGAGGCAGTAAAGCTGGTGGACGGCAAGGCGCTGCTCGAAGCCTCCGGCGGAATTACGCACGATACACTCCGCGAGGTAGCCGAGACGGGGGTTGACATCATTTCGATAGGCGCTCTCACCCATTCCGTACAGGCTTTCGACATTTCGATGAGAATTTCATAAAGCAGTGTGAAGTGTGGAGTGTGGGATTTGTGAGAAATACAAAATCCGAAACAAAAAAACAGGAGGCTGCTCTTGTGGGCGAGCGTCTGAAATCCGTGCGCAAAAGCGCCGGATTATCATTGCAGGATGTCGCCGACAGGCTCAACCGTGATTTCGGAGCGAACATCAACAAGGGCATGATCTCGAAGTATGAAAACGGAATACATGAGCCTTCAGCGGCGATGATTTTCTGTCTCTCAAATATTTTCGGTGTTTCCGCCGACTATCTGACTTGCAGGACCGACGCGCAGAACGAACATGATCTGTCTTCAGAATTATACGATACGGGCCATATAATAAATATCTACTCGAGGTACAACCGTTTTGACGGGGGCAATACCGAAAAAGGCGCTGTTGAAATCATACCGTCGAGCTGGCTCACTGGCGGTCACGAATTCTTCGGACTGAGAATACGCGGAAGTGAGTTTGCTCCCAGATATTACGAGGGCGATGTGGTGATATTTGAGAGAAAAAGCAAGATTCCCGGTGATCGGGTGGGTCTGGTCAGCATTGGCACAGGCGACGCCTTTCTCTGTTATATCGTCAGAAAACGCAACGGTAAGGCGATCATCCCCCTCGACCGCAGAATGAAAGAGATGTTTTTCACCACCGAACAACTTGAAGCCGATGATATTCACATTATTGGCGTTGCTGTTCAGGTCAGAAGAATGGAATAGGTATTACATTACAATTCCCCCGATACGGACTGATTCAATTTCACACAGCCCGTGTCGGGGGATTAATATTATTTTATACCATTGCGGATTTAATCGCGTCAAGAAGGTCGGCGTATGTTTCGTAAGCGGGAACCTCAGGATTGTCGGCAATTATCTTCTCAGTGCTCCGGAAGAGAAAACCCGCCTTGCTCGCCTTGATCATGCCAAGGTCATTGTAGCTGTCACCGCTGGCAATCGTGTCATAACCGATTGATTGAAGGGCGCGTACTGTGGAATATTTGGAGTTTTCCACGCGCATCTTGAATCCGGTAACTTCACCGGAATCCGACACTACAAGCGAATTGCAGAATATCGTGGGCCAGCCTAATTTCTTCATAAGCGGCGTCGCAAACTCCTTGAATGTGTCACTTATTATTATGACCTGTGTTATTGAGCGCAGCTCGTCGAGGAATTCCTTCGCGCCATCCATAGGTTCGATGGTGGCTATCACGTACTGTATCTCCTTGAGCCCAAGGCCGTGCTCTTTGAGAATTGCGATGCGGTATGCCATCAGCTTATCGTAATCAGGTTCGTCACGGGTGGTCTTTTTAAGCTCGGGAATGCCTGTGGCTTCGGCGAACGCTATCCATATTTCGGGCACAAGTACGCCCTCAAGATCGAGACATGTTATATACATTAATGATCTTCCTTTCGTTTTTTTCAAGTGCTATTATAACATTTATGCCGTCATTTGTCAATTAAAAATCCCTCTTTGAACGTATAATTTGCACAAAGAGGGATTGAATTTTTTATTTGTTATTACAGTAAGAACTTACAGTTTTCTCATTCCTGAACAGGATCGTTGGCAAACCGGTATTCTGTAAAATCATATACCTCTTTTCCGTCGTCAGTCTTGTTATATACGCTTCCGTCCCTTAAGCTGACGAACGGCTTCCAGCTCAACTTTTCTCCCTCGCTGTCAGTTATCTCTATTTCGACTTCGCTGAAAAGGTCGCTGTAATTGCACTGAAGTACAAACGGGGCGCCGGTATGGCTCTTGTATAGAGGCTTCTCAGCCCTTGTAGACGTAAAGGTTTCCTCGTCCAATTCCAATAGATAGACCGCAACTTCCGCATTCTTGTCAGCCGGAATGATTAGGTAAATCTCGGTTCCCATCTGTGTGGAGACAATCTGACTGTCAGGTATTTTTTTCAGAAAGGGGAATTTTTCTTTTATTCCGCTCCGGTCAAATACTTTCTGATAATACTTGCTGTCCTTTTTCATGTCTTCCATTTCTTCAATCGAATATGTCACATAATAAACGCCGCACATACTTCCCTTGCTTTTTAATATCTCGCGCTGAGATACTTTCGGGTTCCAATTGCTTGCATTGCTATCGCTGGCTGAAACTCCGCTGCTTGATGAAGATTTACCGCATGAAACAAGAGTAATTATCATGGAAGCCGCAAGAATAAATGAGATGATTTTCGATTTCATAATTTCACATCTCCCTATTGTTTTTTATTCAAGATAAGGTAAAAGCTGTATACTGATAAAAACAAATGCTACGATTGATAATATGGAGAATATCAGAGAGACCCAAGCAGAAATGGATTTAGGGTAGTTCTTGATGGCTCCTATCGAAACTATTACCGGAATGATGAGCAAATACCATGGAAAATACCATTTTTCAATGAACCACGCTGCAAGAAAAAGTATTGCCCACATTGCAATCACAATGCCAATTGAAAGAAAAGCGGACTTTCGGGCAATCTTTTTGGCGACAGATTTGCTGTCGTCGGATATATATGCAGACGGTGCGTAATCAAAAGCAGCGGGCGAAGCAGTCTGTGCAGGTTGAGCCGGTACGGCAGTCTGAACGGGTACGGATGCGGGCTGAACCGGTGCGGCAGTCTGAACGGGTGATGAAGCGGGCTGAGCCGGTGCGGCAGTCTGAACGGGTACGGATGCGGGTTGAACCGGTGCGGCAGTCTGTACAGGATAAGCCGGCTGTGCAGGCATTGATCCATACTGGACAGGATTAGTTTGGGAAACAATCTTTTTTCCTTTCCTTAAGCCGATTACAAGAAGAAATATACCAAGTGCAAGGAATACACCAAAAAAGATATACACCGGAATAAACTCTGAAGAATTGACAAATTGGGTTCCCAAATCAGCAACAAATACGAGTAGCTCCAAAAGACCAAAAATTACTGTAAGTATTATTCCGAAAACCATTGCGGCGATCTGACCGCCTGAACGTTTCCTTACCAGTATGGGCTGTGCAGTAGGTACATAATTATATGTTTGCGGTATTGCCTGAGCAGTTGGAACCGCCTGAGCAGCTGGAACTTCCTGAGTCGTGGGAACCGCCTGAGTCTGCGCTGCTTCGGCAACAGCGGACGGCTGAACGTCATCGAGCTTTGGCAATTCGACTTTTGGCAGTTCCTGAATCGTATCAATAGAGGGGACTTCGATTGAATCGGGCTGATGAGTGTTGTTTTCCATTACATAAACTTCCTTTCAGATAAAAATGATTATTTTAAATAATCATTATCATTATAATTTTTAAAACCAAAAATGTCAATAATTATCCTGCGTGAAGCCTAACGACTACAATTTCAGGATTGTCATTCAGTCTAAATGAAGTACCGCTGTTCCCCACTCCCCTGCTGACTATCATGGTCGTGTCGGAAACTGTGTACCTGCCGAATGTATATTTGGGAAATAAACCCTGATTCGGTGCAAAAACTCCACCGACAAACGGTATTCTGATAAGTCCTCCGTGGGCATGTCCTGAAAAAACCAGATCTATGCCGTGTGTGGCGTAGGTGCTTATGAGTTCCGGACGGTGTGAAAGCAGAATCGTGTACATCTCACGGTCATATTCAAGACTTCCGAGCCAGCTGTCCGCGAGCTGTGCGTCATAATCGCCACCGAACTGATTCATAAGTCTCGGATCATTTATTCCCGCTATGACAATCTCATCGTCGTCAAGCCTCACGGTGACGGCTGAATTATTCAGTTCGGTAACGCTTATCTTGTGCATCGCTTTGGACAAGCTGTAGTATTCGCCGGTCCGGGCTTCGTGATTACCTATCACATAATATATCGGCGCTATCTCGTTCAGGGCTTTTATAACCCTCATCGCGGCGAGAACGTCCGTCGAATATGAGTCGATGGCATCGCCTGTCAAAAAGATAATGTCAGGCTTTGCTTCATCGACTTTGCTTATCAGCGAATCCGTCATCAGAGTGTTATTACTGTTGTGAAGATCCGATATCTGGACAATCCGGAATCCGTCAAATCCTGGTGGTATTTTTTCCGATCTAATATCGTATTCCGATACTGTAACCACGGTATTTCCGTAGAAGGTAAAAACTGCCATAAATAGTGCAAACGTCAGTATCAGAATGACAATCTTTTTTTTGATCTTTTTGATCTTTTTTATTCTTTGTGAATCAACATTCTCTTTTTTATTTTTCTTTATCATCGTTATAACACAGATTTACGGCAGGAAATCGCGAAGCTTCTTGCTTCGACTGGGATGTCTGAGCTTTCGCAGCGCTTTGGCTTCAATTTGTCTGATACGTTCCCGGGTCACGTTGAATTCCGCTCCGACCTCCTCGAGCGTATGGTTGCGTCCGTCCTCAAGCCCGTATCGCAGCCTGAGAACTGCCATTTCTCGCGGAGTGAGCGTATATAGGGCGTTGTCCAGCTGCTCCTTGAGCATACTGAGGGATGCGGCGTCTTCAGGGTCTTCCTGAGTTTCGTCCTTGATGAAATCTCCGATGTGGCTGTCCTCTTCCTCCCCTACGGGAGCCTCGAGCGATACAAGGTCCTGCGCGACACGCATGATCTCTATGACCTTTTCCTCCGGCATGGATGCATATTCTGCAACCTCCGCGGTAGTCGGATCCTTCCCGTTTTCATTCAGAAGATGGCTCTGAGCCTTCTTTACCCGGTTGATATTTTCGACCATATGAACAGGTATCCTGATTGTCCTCGCCTGATCCGCTATGGCTCTCGATACGGACTGACGTATCCACCATGTGGCATAGGTGGAAAACTTAAAGCCTTTGGACGGGTCGAACTTGTCCACCGCTTTGATTAATCCGAGATTTCCCTCCTGTATCAGGTCAAGCAGCGGCATTCCCCGACCGAGATATCGCTTGGCTATGCTTACCACCAGACGGAGATTGGCTTCGCTCAGGCGTTTTTTTGCGCTCTTGTCGCCTTCCGCTATGCGGCGCGAAATATCCTGCTCTTCCTCAGGCGTCAGCATTTTAATGTTTCCGATTTCTCTGAGGTACATTTTGACCGGGTCGTCTATAAAACTGCCGTCATAGGATTGTTCATTCTCATCTGACGACAACTCATCAAATGACTCGTCCTCAACACTGTCCTCCAGAATTTCTATTCCGTTGGCTTCCAGCTTATCGTATAGCTTTTCCAGCTGTTCCGGACTGAAATTTATCTCGGACAGCGCGTCCAGTATTTCCTGATTGCTCAGATTTCCCTTTGCCTTTCCCTTTTCCACGAGCTTGCGCAGAATGCCTTTTTTATCCGTCGTATTCATCTGATTCCCTCCTTTTTTATGCGTTGGAGATACGCTGAAATCGGCTTAGGAACTGTGCAGAATGTAATCAGTCGTTTATTGCCAAAAAAATAAAGTGTCCTTCGGCATTCTGACGAGCTAAATGTATTCATTATTTCTGCACAGTTACTTAATCAGCATATTCCCTATCAAGTCGGGCTGATGGCCGGCTTAATATGTATACCCGTTGAGCTTGCTCCTGCGTGTGAACTGTCTGAGTTTGCGCAGTGCCTTTGCCTCGATCTGCCTGATGCGTTCGCGGGTAACGTCGAAACGCAGTCCCACTTCTTCAAGTGTGTGACACCTGCCGTCCACCAGACCGTATCTCAGCCTGATTACTTCGGCCTCACGCTCACTGAGCGTTTCCAGCACCTCCGAGATGAGGTCATGCAGCATCATATTGCTGACCACGTCTTCCGGCGCCTTCTGCTCGTCATCTTTGATGAAGTCGCCGAGATGACTGTCCTCTTCTTCGCCTATCGGCGTCTCGAGCGAAACCGGCTCCTGTGAAATCCTGATTATCTCCCGAACTTTCGCTTCGTCCATATTAAGCAGTTCAGCAATGTCCTCCGGCCGAGGCTCCTTCTCGTTTTCCGCAAGAAGCTGCGCCTTGGCGCGCTTTACTTTATTTATATTTTCCACCATGTGCACAGGTATGCGTATGGTCCGCGACTGATCCGCAATCGCACGGGTTATGGACTGTCTGATCCACCACGTCGCATAGGTGGAAAAACGGAATCCCTTGGTGGGATCAAATTTCTCAACCGCTTTGATCAGACCTAAATTGCCCTCCTGAATCAGATCAAGAAACGGCAGTCCGCGGTTCATGTATCTCTTGGCTATGCTGACCACAAGGCGCAGATTCGCGTCACTGAGACGCTTCTTGGCACTTTCGTCCCCCTCAGTTATTCTGCGCGCTATGTCCTTTTCCTCTTCGGGAGTGAGCATCTCGATGCTTCCTATTTCTCGCAGGTACATTTTTACCGAATCGTCAACCAGAATCTCGTCGCTTCCCGTATCTGACGACATATCTTCTATCACATCTTCAAGCGAGTCCTCGACGATCTCTATCCCGTTTGCTTCAAGTTTGTCATAGAGCTTTTCCAACTGCTCGGGACTTATGCTTACGTCCGCCAGAGTATCCATTATTTCCCTGTTGCTCAGGCTTCCCTTTGACTTGCCGGATTCGACTATTTTGCGAAGTGTTTCCTTTTTTTCCGATGTGCTCATTTTCATTCCCTCCCTCAAATATCCAAAAAGTGAGCAATGTTATTATGTAAAGCCTTTGAGCTTACTGCTGCGTGTGACATGTCTCAGCTTGCGTATCGCTTTGACCTCAATCTGCCTGATGCGTTCGCGGGTGACGTCAAATTGCTTGCCGACCTCCTCAAGTGTGTGGCATCTGCCGTCCACCAGACCGTATCTCAGGCGGATAACCTCCGCTTCGCGCTCTGTGAGAGTGTCGAGTACCTCCGAGATAAGATCGTGCAGAATCATGTTTCCTACCGCGTCCTCGGGCGCCGCCTGCTCCTCGTCCTTGATGAAATCGCCCAGATGACTGTCCTCTTCCTCGCCTATCGGAGTTTCAAGTGAAACCGGCTCCTGAGATACACGGATAATCTCACGAACCTTTTCCACATCCATATCAAGCAGCTTGGCTATATCCTCGGGACGCGGCTCCTTTTCGTTTTCGGCTGTAAGCTGCGCCTTGGCGCGTTTGACCTTGTTTATTGTTTCCACCATGTGAACCGGTATGCGTATGGTCCTCGCCTGATCCGCAATCGCCCGGGTGATTGCCTGACGTATCCACCATGTGGCGTATGTGGAAAATTTAAAGCCTTTGCTCGGGTTGAATTTTTCCACCGCCTTGATGAGTCCGAGATTCCCTTCCTGTATCAGGTCGAGGAATTGCAGTCCGCGGTTCATGTACTTTTTGGCAATGCTCACCACCAGCCTGAGATTCGCTTCGCTGAGTCGCTGTTTCGCTTCCTTGTCGCCAGCCATTATCTTGACTGCAAGCTCCTTTTCCTCTTCGTTGCTGAGCAGCCTGATCTTGCCGATGTCCCTCAGATACGCCTTGACGGGGTCCTCAACATAAACGCCCATTGCTTCGGGATCGTTATAGTAATCGTTGATTCGGTCGCCGTCCTCGTTTTCGACGATTTCAAGCGACTCAATTGACAGATTTTCGTCATCGTCTTCGATGATTTCAATCTCCATGCTCTCCAGCCTTATGTAAAAGCTCTCGATCACTTCGGGATTTACATCAACGTCCGCCAACGCGTCCATTATTTCCTGATGTGAAATGCTGCCTTTTGCTTTAGCCTTTTCGGCAAGTTCTTTAAGAATTGACTTTGCGTTTGTTGCTGCCATGTGTTTAATCAACCTTTCGTTGCTGTGGGTGTATGCTTATTATATGTTAACGGGAAGCCCCGGAGGATTCCCGATAATAGCCTGACTATTTCTTTTCTTTTTTCATCCGGTACATCTGCGCCAGCAGTTCTTCGGAAGAAAGCTTCGCGGCTTCCCGCGGATCGGGCGTGAAGTGCTCTTTACGGATAATCTCAATGAAATTATCATAATCGTTTGTTCCGACTGATTTTTCGCTGTTTATTATTTTGACGATTTCGGAGGTCTCTTCATCACTGAACTGCTGCGACAGCAGGGACACGCTGACCTCCTGCCCGCTTTGATTCAGTTCAATGAATGCCGAGTATATCCTCTTGCCGAAATCGGTGACAAAATCACTTGGAGGCAATTCCTGCGCCGCCTTCGGAATCATATCCTGATGGTTAAAGAGTATCGCCAGAAGCGCGTATTCCGCATTGGAGGCTCTCAGCTTGACGCTGCGTTCGGGATTGATTTTGTTTCCGATGCCGGCAGTCGTCTTTGCCATTTCGCGGAAATCCTTTTCCATTTCGCTTTTTTTCCTGCGTCGCGCCGAAGCTTCCGCCTGACTGAGAACCGCGTTTTTTTCCACTCTGAGCTTGTCCGCGATGCGGGCAGCGTATACTTCACGTTCCAGATTTCCAAGACCGCCGAGGTATTCGCATACCTCCCGCAGGTAATGCAGCCTGCCGTCGTCGGTTGAAACATCGTATTTTGAACCGATGCGCATAATGCTGTATTCTATGTCGTTAGAGCAGCCGTCGAGCAGCATTTTGAAGCGTTCCGGACCGTATTTTTTTATAAATTCGTCGGGGTCCTTTGCGCCTGTTATCTCCAGCACGCGCACATCCAGACCTTCGTCATTCATTATCGGGATAGACCTCGCGATGGATTTCTGGCCCGCTTCGTCGCCGTCCTGTGACAGAATCACCCTGTCGGCGTATTTATGAATGATGCGCGCCTGCTGCGGGGTTACAGCCGTTCCCAGCGCCGCCACCGCATTGGAAAATCCAGCCTGATGCAGCGCAATTACGTCCATGTAGCCTTCGCACAGAATAAGCTCGCGGGATTTGCTGTTTTTTGCCATATTCATGGCGAAGAGATTGTTTGTCTTTCTGTATATCAGTGTATCGCTTGTATTCACATATTTGCCGCCGGAAACGTCATCGGTAAATTTTCTGCCCCCGAATGCCACCACATTTCCCTGAAGATCTATGATCGGGAACATCACCCTGTTGCGGAATCTGTCGATGATTCCGCCCTTTCGCGACGTATAGCCAAGATCCGCGGCGAGTATTTCGTCCCGCTTATATCCCAGTTCGCCGAGATGGCGCACCAGCATGTCCCATCCGTCTGGCGACCATCCGAGTCCGAAGCGGCGGATGGTATCGTCGGTCAGTCCGCGGGAACGGAAGTATTCGAGCGCGTTCTTCCCCGCGGGAGAATAGAGCGACCTGTAAAAGAATCTGCCTGCCTCCCTGTTCTGTTCCCTTATGCGCATACGCATGTGAGACAGACCGTCGTTCTTGCCTTCCTCCGGAACTGCTATCCCGGCACGGTTGGCGAGAAATTTTACTGCCTCTACATAATCTAAATTTTCGATTTTTCTGATAAATCCGATCACGTCGCCGCCGGTCTGGCAGCCAAAGCAGTAAAATGACGCCGTATCGGTATAAACCGTAAAAGACGGCGTTTTTTCGGAGTGAAACGGACAAAGACCCTTTGAATTCCGTCCGCTCCGCTTGAGATTGACATATCCGCCTATCACATCCGTAATGTCGTTTCTTTCCTTAACCTCATTGATAAATTCCTGCGAAAGCAAGAGCTACAAAACCTCCTTTTCCGATTGCTTGATCATATAATTACGCAAATCCAACGCAGGCGCGTCATGTGTCCCAGCCCTTAGGAATAAAAATCTCCTTGTAAAGCTCCACCGCATAGGTATCGCTCATCCCCGCGATGTAGTCGGCGACTGCCTGCCTGATGCCTTCCTCGCGCATTATCTGGCGGTATTCGCCGGGGACCTTGTCGGGGTGATTGCAGAGATAGTTGAACAGTATCTCTATCATATCCTCCGCCTTGCCTTCCTCGACCTTTGCCTTGCTTCCCTTGTAGACACTCCGGTAAAGAAAGGCGTGAAGCTCGTAGAACGCTTTGGAAAATTCTTCTGACATGGCGATATTTCCGTCGCGGCTGTTCTGATAGACATTGAGTATCATGTTGTTTATGCGCTTTGAACAGCCTGTCCCCAGTATTTCCCGGAGATGCAGCGGTATGTCATTCTCACTCAATATGCCCGCGCGTATGCTGTCGTCGATGTCGTGATTCATATAGGCTATCTTGTCCGCTATCCGCACTATTCTGCCCTCGGGAGTGAACGCTTCCGGTCCTTTGGTATGGCAAAGAATCCCGTCGCGCACCTCTTTGGTCAGATTGAGTCCGCGACCGTTCTTCTCCAGCTTCTCAACGACACGCACTCCCTGCTCATAGTGTCTGAATCCTCCGGAAGACGCGAGCACAATGTCAAGCACCCTTTCGCCGGCATGTCCGAACGGCGTGTGACCGAGATCGTGACCGAGTGAAATGGCTTCCGTCAGGTCCTCGTTGAGCCGCAGGGCACGGGCTATGCCGCGGGCTATCTGCGCAACCTCCAGTGTATGGACCAGCCGCGTGCGGTAGTGATCGTTGCCCGGAGCAAGGTAAACCTGTGTCTTATGTTTGAGGCGCCTGAATGCTTTGCAGTGGATTATTCTGTCCCTGTCCCGCTGAAAAACCGTGCGCATCTCACATTGAGGCTCCTTTCGGTCACGTCCGAGTGAATCGCGCGACAGCGTTGCGTAGGGTGACAGTGTAAGCTGTTCGATACGCTCGGTCTGTTCCCTTATGCTCAGACCGTCTTGGAGAATGCTTCCTCTGACAATTTCGTTCACATTCAGACACCCCTTCACATTTTCGTATCAGATATTATATACTAAACGGAAGGCTTTTTTTCCTTTGTCCGAACGAGATATTAACAATTTGTTTACAAAATAAAAAAGCTCCGATTCCATAGGGTTTTATCCTTGATATCATCAGCAGCTTTTCATTTATATTTCAAAACATGCCAGAAAGGTATACTGAATTAATGACTCCGCCGTCAATTCCACACCGAGTGTATACTGCTAGCGGCGTGTCTTAGAAACCGTTGTAATAATTTATAAGAAGCACAAGCGTAAGTATTCCCATAAACGCCGAGAGTACGCTGATGTAGGCGCGGCGGGTCGCGTTCCTTCTGAATATGGTCTTTGATATGGCTATAACGAAGGCGCAGCCGACTACGCATGCCGCCACGTCCACAGCGGTAGCTATCGACATTACGGCGGCTGTTTCTCTGAGCAGTTTTCCTGCCTTCATCAGGCGGACTATCACCTCGGTGCCTATTATATGTCCTGACGGTACCAGCGCAACAGGCATTATGGAAAGTCCAACGGTCTTGTATTCCTTGCGCATACACATATAGGAAGAGATAAATACAATCAATATTATTGCTATGCAAGCTGTAGTCATTAAACCAGCACTCCTGTCATTTTATAGAATAAAGATAATACATAGACTTATTATATTTAATCCGGTCGGATATGTCAAGCAAAAATATTTATATCTTTTGATATGAGTTGCACAATTATATTTTATCCATAAATGAATAAAAAGTGAACAAAAATAAAAATCCGTATAAAAGTGTTGTTAATGGCAAATAAGATGTGCTATAATAGGAGTAAAATGAGAATGGGTTATTATCGGCTATAAACGCACCGTTTCTTTTTTGACCAAATATTGACATTGCTGACGGAGGAATATCATGCTTAACAGACGCGCATCAAGGCAGCAGGCCTTTGAGTTTATTTTTGAAAAATCGTTCAACGGCAACGAGCCGGAGGATATATTCCGCAATGCGGGAGAAGCCAGAGATGCTGAGATCTCCGACTACGCGACGAAGCTGCTTCGGGGGGTCTCCGATCACCTCGGTGAGATTGACGGATACATATCCGCTTATTCCATCAAGCGCAATATCCGAAGGCTCTCCAAGGTGGTACTCGCCGCGTTGAGACTCGCTATTTATGAAATAATCTATATTGACGATCTCGATCCTACCATCTCTATCAACGAAGCCGTGGAACTGACCAAAAAATTCTCAGGCAGCGATGAATCGGGATATGTCAACGGTGTGCTTGGAGGATTCCTCAAGGCGTATAAGGCGGGAAATATCATCCCGCCCCAAAAGGACTCCGCCGAGGGTGAGGATAAATGAGCCGCATCTTAGGTATTGACACAAGCAACTATACCACCTCCGCGGCTCTGTATGACACAGAGTCAGGAGAGATTTTTCAGAGCAAGATGCTGCTTCCGGTTAAGCCCGGCGAAAAAGGCGTCCGTCAGAACGACGCGGTTTTTCTCCATACGGAGCAGCTTCCGCAGGTCATTGGCGCTCTTAAAGAGAAATGCGGCGGTTTTTCCGATATCCGCGCTATTGGCGTTTCCACTCGTCCGCGAAACGCCGAGGGCTCGTACATGCCATGCTTCAGTGTCGGTGCGGGAACAGCGCGCGTACTGTCGGATATTCTGGGAGTACCTCTGTTTCGGTTCAGTCACCAGGAAGGACACATTGCCGCCGCGCTCTTTTCATCCGGCAGACTCGACCTGATGAACGGGAATTTCTTTGCCTTCCATGTTTCTGGCGGTACAACAGAGGCGCTGTCCGTCACCGGAAACGGCAGGAATTTTAATGTTGCCCTCATCGCCTCATCGCTCGATCTCAAGGCGGGACAGGCAATTGACAGAGCGGCAGTAATGCTGGGACTCCCCTTCCCCGGCGGCATACATCTGGAAAGGCTTGCGCTTGAGTGCGATGAACCCGTCAGGTTCAGGCCTGTCATGAAGGGCTGCGACTGCTGCCTTTCCGGCGTTGAAAATCAGTGCCAGAAGCTGCTCGACGCCGGATGTTCTAAAGAATACATCGCAAAATTCTGCCTGACTGCCGTGATGAATTCAATCATCGGCATGACTGACGCGATTCTTGAAAAATACGGCGATATGCCGATAATTTACGCCGGCGGAGTAATGTCCAACGGAATTATGAGACGTGAGATTTCCGCGAGGTATCCCGCGGCTCACTTTGCGGCGCCGGAATTTTCCTGCGACAATGCCGCGGGAGCTGCCGTCCTTGCTGCGGCGGGTATTTCAAAAATTTAGGAGATTGTAATAGTAAAAAGAAAAAAAGGAAAGCGCGCAGCGCCAATAATGGGGTCCAGGGGACTGGTTCCCTGGCGGGTGCAGGGCAGCGCCCTGCTGGGGCGGTGGGGCAAAGCCCCACGAGGGAGGCGAAGCCGACCGAGCGAAACGCACCGGAAAATAAATCGAGGTCGGGCGAATACCGAAATCGTAAAAATCCAAATCCGTCCCTCCCGGCTGGAGAAAA